>JALVCR010000256.1 GCA_027009865.1 Campylobacterales bacterium | reverse complement strand
TTCCTTTATAGGTAGGTTTGTAGGTTGGAATGGATATCTCTTCTGGATATTCAAATTTTCCAACTTGAGCCGTTACATCTTTTGGAATGTCTATATGAACCGGTCCCGGTCTTCCGCTTCTTGCTATATAGAAAGCCTCTTTTAAAATGTGGGGAAGCTCATTTACATTTTTTACCAAGAAATTATGTTTAGTGCAGGGTCTGCTGATTCCAACCGCATCCACCTCTTGAAATGCGTCTGTTCCTATCATGCTGATTGGAACCTGCCCGCTTATTAATACAATCGGTATAGAATCCATATAGGCTGTAGCAAGCCCCGTTACCGCATTTGTAAATCCAGGACCGCTTGTAACGAAAGCTACTCCAACTTTCCCCGTAGCTCTTGCATAGCCATCCGCTGCGTGAACTGCGGCTTGTTCATGTCTTGTTAGGATATGCTCGAAAAAGTCTTGTTTATATATCTCGTCATAAACGTTCATTATTGCGCCGCCGGGATACCCAAAAACGGTCTTTACGCCCTCTCTTTTTAGAGCTTCGATTACCATTTGAGAACCAGTAAGTTCCATCGATATTTCCTAATTTTTATAATTTTTATTTAAGCTGAAATTATAGCCAAAAAAAATTAAAAAGTATTGATTACTTTTCCCTTTCTTAACCAAGCAGAGGATTTTTTAAAAGTTTAAGCAAAGAAATTGGATTTCCATTCTCATCAACTCCATATCTTCCCTCATTTATCTTTTTTATCTTCTCATTTATCTCTTTTAACTCCAAATTCAAAGCTTTTAAAATCGCTTTGTCTCTTTCATTTTCTATTTCAAGTTCTGCCATATCTTCCAAGTCGTTTATCTCATCTTCTGAAGCGATTCTTGCAAGATCCGCGTTTATCTCTTCTATATTTTTTAAAACTCTCTCTTTCTCTTTTAAAAGTCTTTCTTTGAAATATTTTGTATTTATAAAGGGCATTTTTTCTCCTTTTTTGGAAAGATTATAACATTTATTCAAAATTCTTCATCAAATTTTTTATACTTCTCTTTTTGGTAACTTCTTAATCTTTTGCTCTTTCTAAGTCTGTTTGCCTGATATAAAATATCGTTTTTTAACTCTTCCATCTCCTGCTTTTGCGTTAGGGAGGATATTTTAAAAACAAATTTTTCCAGCTCTTTGGCATAGCCCTTGCTTAGATATACCTTTTGACACTCTTTTACTTTTTGAAATTTCTCTTCTACAAAATCTAAAAATCTGCTTTTTTCTAAATTTTCATTTGTATTTAGATAGTTTACAACTCTGTTTATAAATCTCTCCATCTCTCTTATATATTTAATTCTTAAAAATTTTTGAATCTTCTTCTCATTCATTTAAAACTGCCCTTTTTAGCATGGGTATTATTTAAAATAATACAATTTTATAACTTGAAGTTTTTTAAAGAATCCTTTTTTAGGGAAGTTTTGAAGATTTGTGCTATAATCCTATAATTTTAAAATTGATACGGGGAGGATATTTATGTTTGATGATGATATTTTTGAAGGGACTCCTGAGGGGAGATATTTTGATATAGTTTTTAACGCAAATAGAAACGTGGTTGAAAATGAGCTTTTAAATACGATAGAGAAGATGTCGGCTTTGGAGCTTTTGTTAGAAGAGATGCTTGAAGGAAAAGATATTGAAAATATAATAAGAAACTATATTATAAACAATCCCGAAAAGATAAAAGAGAGAAAGATAAACAATATCATTGAGAGTATGGGAAATATTCTTTCTCAAAGCGAGTAGCTTTCTTTTGCTTTTTTCATCTCTTTTTTGTATGGATTGGGATTATACTCATATCTTCAATCTAAAAAAGGATGAGAAGGCAAGAGTAAAAATTTTTAAAAACGATAGAGCAAAACTATCGGGAGAGCTTGAGTTTAGATGGACTCTTTTTATAAACGAAGGCTTGAT
>JALVCR010000255.1 GCA_027009865.1 Campylobacterales bacterium | reverse complement strand
TTGCATTTTTGAAAGATGGTGAGCTTTCATCTTTTGCTATATATGTGAAAGTTCCGCTGTAATTTTGATCGCCTCCGGTTATCATATAATCCCAGCTTTCATAATTTTTAGGCTCTTCTATCTCTTTTCTTAGAGTTAAAATGAGATTCTCTTTGCTTTTTTCCTCTCTTTGAAACTCTTCTTCTATTTTTGGGAGATTTTCTTCTTCGCTTCTTTTAATCATCTCTGTAACTCTTTGAATAAAAGAGCCTATGTAAGAGATGTGCGGAAATACGTTATTTTTAGAAATTTGATTGAAATTTTTAAGCTCTTTGTCATATACGGAAGGATTGTTTGGATCTTTGTAATTTTTGATGCTTAAAACCTCTTCTCTCATATCCCTTAGCATATCTTTTGCAGCTTCTATTTTGGGATCTTCCTCTTTTTTTGTTGGAGTTATTATTGTAATTACTCTGTTTTTGGAAACGGCTTTGGTTATAAGATTTGCTTGAAAATTTCTTTTTAGATTGGAAGATACGATGCTTAGGAGATCCTTTTCATTTGGATCGTTTGGATCTATATATCCGTCAGATAGCGCCCTTGCGAAAGCTATTTTATTCTCTTCCTTATCCATTCCGCTTGCATGAAGAGATCTTAATACATCATAATATTTTCCTTTGGAGGGATCGCTTTGAATCGGATTTACTCCCCCAAATACCTGAGAGATTATAGCTATAGCATCTTCTACATTATCTTTTGTAATTCCTCCAAGCTCATTGGCTATATAGTAAGTTAAATCGCTTAAAAGAGTAATATTTGCTGTCTCTTTTCTATCAGGATATAGGGGAGGAGTTAGACTTTTTAGAGTAAACCCTTCCTCGCACTCTTCTTGCGAGTCTTTTTTGACTATTTTTGAATCTTTAGTGCAGATTAGATTAATTGAGAGAGGCTGTAGGAATTTATCTATTTTTGCCTGGTATTTGCCCTCTTCATCGGTAAAAGTTTCAACTTCATAATCCCCTTTTGGAGATTTGATTATAACTTTAGCATTTTTTATTATATAGTCTCTCTCCGTCATTCCTGTTAAAGTTGCCGGAGGATACTCTTTGCTTGTTTGAGAGATGGAAGAATCTCCTCCTCCTCCGCCTCCGCATCCGACAAATATCGTTAAAACCGATATGGACAGGATTTGTAAAAGTCTCTTTTTCATTTCAAATTACCTTAATGATGAATTTTTAATATTAAATTTTATCAAAAAATATCTAATTTTATTTTATATTTTTACTCTTTGAGAGAGAGCTTTTGATAAAGATAGCATATCCACGTTTTCTAAATTAACTCCCGTTGGAACGCCTTGAGCAATTTTTGTAAAGGTTAGATTTTTATCTTTTAACTTATCTTCTATAAATAGCATTAAAGCATCGTTTGAAAGAGACGGGGTTAGAGCGAAAATTATCTCTTTTACCCCTTCATCTACCATCTCTTCAAGCTTTTTTAAAGACTCTTCTTCTAAATTTTCAAATACAAAATATCTTCCATCAAATTCGGTATTCTCTTCCAAAACAAAAATATCTTTTACGTTATCGACTATACATAGCTTTTCTATCTCTCTTGATTCATCAGAACATATATCGCATAGCTCATGTTCGCTAAGATTGCCGCATTTGGCGCATCTTTTGATATTCATTACGGCATCTTCTATAGCATGGGCGATTTTCATAGCGGAAAAAGAGTCTTTTAGTATCATATAAAAAGCGTATCTTCTTGCCGATTTTCTGCCAACGGAGGGCAAACAAGAGAGAGCCTCTATTAAATTTTCCAATTTTTCGAGTTTCATCTTTTTCATAAGCTCAATTATACACTTATATTAATTAAAAATAAAAATTTTTTTTGGTAGAATCAATCAAAATTTAATAAACAAGAAGAGGGCGATGGTAGATTTTGATTATTACGAGATTTTGGAAATTTCAAGAGACGCTTCATTTGAAGAGATAAAGAAAGCTTATAGAAAACTTGCTTTGAAATATCATCCCGACAGAAATCCTGGAGATAAAGAGGCTGAAGAAAAATTTAAAATGATAAATGAAGCCTATCAGGTTTTAAGCGACGAAGAAAAAAGAGCAATTTACGATAGATACGGCAAAGAGGGACTGGATAGTCAAGGTTTTAGGCACTATTCTGAGATGAATACCGAAGATATAATGAATGATTTAAATTCAATTTTCGAGTCGGTATTTGGAGCCGGATTTGGCGGTTTTGGAGGATTTGGAGGATTTACGAGAAAAAGAAGAAAATATCCCCTCGATGCCGAAGTTGATATAGTTTTGGATTTTGACGAGGCTGCTTTTGGTTGTAAAAAAGAGGTTGAGTTTGAGTATAAAGTAGCCTGTAAGGAGTGCGGCGGAACGGGAGCTGAAAACAGAGAGCTTCAAACTTGCGATGAGTGTATGGGAAGAGGGCAGGTTCAGTATAGACAAGGATTTATGACATTTTCTCAAACCTGTCCAAAATGTGACGGAACCGGGCAGATTGTGGTTAAAAAGTGTCTAACTTGCGAAGGGAAAGGCTATCTTGTAAAAAAAGACACAATAGAGATAGATATTCCGGAAGGAATAGATGAGGGCAACAGAATAAGAGTAAGCGGCAAAGGAAATATAGATGAGGCTGGAAGAAGAGGAGATCTTTATATTGTAATTCATGTAAAAGAGGATGAGCTTTTTATAAGACATGAAGACGATATTTATATTGAAGTTCCCGTATTTTTTACGCAAGCTGCATTAGGAGAGAAGATTCAGATTCCAACTCCATGGGGTAAAGAGACTTTGGAACTTCCAATAGGCGTCAAAGATAAACAGCAATTTATTTTTAGAAATAAGGGAATTCCAAACGTTCATACAAAAAAGAGGGGGGATTTGATAGCTCAAGTTAAAATAATTTATCCAACTAAATTAAATGATGAACAAAGAGAGCTTTTATATGAACTTCAAGAATCATTTGGATTTGAGAGTGTTCCTCATCAGAAAAAGTTTGAAGGCACTTTTGAAAAAATAAAAAAGTGGTTTAGTTAATTTTTTATAAAGAAAATCTATTATTTTTTTAGATAAGTTATGATAGAATAGTTTTTTTGTCCAAAAAAGGAGATAAGATTGTTTTTTATTAAAAAATATAAAAAAATATTTACAGTTTTTAATATTTTGTTTTTGATTATAAGTTTAGAGGCTAAAGAAAAAGAGATAGATCCTGCTACAATGCTTGTTGTTGATAAAGGCTTGGATGCGGTAGTTGAGAATTGTCTCACTTGTCATACTGCTAATTTAATTATAGAAAAACAAAGAAATAGAAAAGACTGGTTGAAGTTAATTCGATGGATGCAATCCAATGTAGGTTTATGGCAGTTGGATAAAAAAACGGAAAATACTATTTTAGATTACCTTGAGAGAAATTATTCCAACGTAAAATCTAAAAAACCTTTGGTTCCTAATTTAAATTTAAATAATATAAAATAAATTTTTTTCTTCTTATGTCGATTTAGCAATGAAGATATTCTTTTATTTAATTTAGTATAAAAAATTTTATCTTATTTTATGGGATTAATTTTTTTTATACTTTTTTAGATAAAATGAATATGAAATTATTATGTAAAGATTTCCTATGAAAAAGTTATTGCATTATCTGTCTTTAATGGTTTTTCTTAATTCTTTAGTTTTAGGATTTGAGATAAAAAATCTTTACTCTTTATATGAATTAGAAGGAAATTTTAATCGTATCAGGCTGAGTGATATATATGTTTTTTTGGATACGGATGAAGAAATTAGCGTTATAGATATGATAGAGAGGGTTAGAAAGAGCAGATATAAGATTTTTAGATGCAAACATACAATAGATTTTGTGGTAACAAATGATAAATATGGATATATTTTGCATAATACTGGAATAGAGGTAGTTGATTTTTTCAAACCTTCAAAACCTGTTTTTATAGAATGTTTTAAATTTCCAAAAGATCTTAATATTTATAATCCTTTAAGATTATATTTGGCTGAAATAAAAGATATTTTATATGTAAATTATAGTGTTTCCAATTTGGCTGGAAATTTTTTGCCGGTTTCTATAAAAAGGCGTTATGAGCCAAGAATTTTAGATAAAGCTAAGAATAGAAATTTTTCAAATATTTTATTTTCTTCTTCTTATATACTTAAAAAGAGTATGGAAGGATTTGAAGTTATTTCAATTATTGATCCGGTTAATCCTAAAGCTATAGGTTTTTATACGGTAAAGGAGGGATTTTCCAAAATAGAAAGTTTAAAATTTGATTTGAATTTTGCATATTTGCAACATGATAATATAGTAGATATCGTTGATTTAAGCAATCCTTTAGAACCTTCTTTAGTAAAGCAGATTCAAATAAAGGGAGTTTTAAAAGATGTTGAAGATAAAAAGATGTTTATTGCTAATGGAGAGAGTTTACAGATAAAAGATATATCCAATTTGGAAAATATAAGAGATATTTTTGAGAAGAATTTAGGGCGCGGAGTTATTAAAGATATAAAGTTTTATAATAATTTTGTTTTTATTTTAACAAATAGAGAGTTTTCCATCTACTCTCCCGTAAAAATTCCAAAACCAAAAAGCGCTTTGGATGAGTTTATAGAGAGATTATATAAGGATATTTTAAAAAGAGAGCCTGATGAAAGCGGGTTTAAATATTGGAAAGAAGCTTTTTTAAACGGAGAGAGAGCAAGAGACGTAATTAAATATTTTTTTACAAGTGAAGAGTTTAAAAAGCAAAATGTGAATAATGAGGAGTTTTTAAAAAGGCTTTACAACACTGTTTTGAGCAGAAATCCAGATGTAAAGGGGTATAACTATTGGATGAGAGAGATTGAAGATAAAGGCGTTAGCAGAGAAGAAGTAATAGAGAAGTTTATTCAAAGTGAAGAGTTTGAAAAACTTGCGAGAAATTATGGAATACAGCCGTAAGAAGATGAGATAATTTTGCTTTTTTGTTTCCATTCCATAAATTTATACTTTTTTTCCTCTTTTAGGTAATTAAAATATAAATTTCCAGAATTCCTCCACGCATCCAGAATAATTCCGCTTTTAAACGGTTTGTTTTTAGCGGTTACAACAATTACGTTATGTTCATTTAATTTGCCTCTGTTTGCTACTCCCCAATGAAAAACTAAAGTTTTAAACTTTTTGCATCTTATAAAATTCATCATATCTTCAACCCACTGATAACAAAGCCCCTTTTTTCTCAAATTTATATTAACTAAGAAATTGTGAAAATTTGGAGGATAGACTAAACAATATTTTTTTGCCAGATGTATAGGATATAAAACAGCTATCTTAGATAGGGAATAAGCCTCTTTTTTATCTACCGTTTTATCCAAGTTTAAAAGCATAAGATAGAGTTTTTTTATCTTTTTTTGCTCTTTTTTGGTTATTTTAATCGGTTTTATCTCTTTGTTTTCTATTTTTACTACTGTTTTATATTTTACACTGCATCCTGACAAAAGAATAATTAAAAAAAGAGAGAGTTTTTTCATTTCATGGTGGATAGATACTTCTCGTAAAGCTTTTCTAACTCTTTATCTTTTTCTATAATAATATTTTCATCATGATTGATAATAGCGTTTTCCAATATCTCGATTCTTTTTGCAAGATATAAAAAGAGCTGTTTATTTATATCCGGTATTTTATTGTGGCTTAATTGCTCTTTATCTTTACCTTTGCTTATTACTCTTGCCGGAATTCCGACAGCTGTGCAATTTGGAGGAACAGATTTGATAACTACCGAGTTTGCCCCGATTCTTGCATTCTCTCCTATCTCTATATTTCCTAAAACTTTCGCTCCTCCTCCAATTACCGCTCCTCTTCTTACGGTAGGGTGCCTTTTTACTCCCCTATCTAAACTAACTCCCCCTAATGTTACTCCTTGATAGATTAAAACATCATCTTCCACAACGGCTGTTTCTCCTATTACAACTCCCGTGGCATGGTCTATAAAGACTCTTCTTCCTATCGTAGCGGCAGGATGTATGTCCACATTTGTTATAATCTGCGTTATTCCCATTATGATTCTGGCAATCAGCTTCCAGCCTCTTTTATATAGTCTGTTTGCTATTCTATAGTTTATAAGAGCCCATACGCCGGGATAGTTAAACAAAAGTTCAAGCTTATATCTAATGGCCGGATCGTTTCTCCAAGGAGTCCTTAAATCCTGTTTTATTATCTCATATAAAGAGCGAAGACCCATTATCACCCCTATTTTTGCACAGTTTTTAGGTAAGTATTATCGTTTAAAAAGAGATAGATTTGACCTAATATAATGTCTCTCTCTTTTTCGCTTAAATTTTCAATCTCATCAAGATTATTTTTAAGCCTTCTTTCCACCTCTTTCATATCGTAATCAAGGTCTTCTAATATATCATAAATACTTTGAGATTCTAATATATTTTTAATTTTATACCCTTTTTCATCTATCTCTATTGTAGCTTCGGTAGGATGGGTAAATAGATTGTGTTTCATTCCAAGTATCTCTTGATAGGCTCCGACAAGAAAAAAACCCAAAAAATACTCCTCTTTTTTTATATCCACATCATGCAAAAATAGAGGCTTTTTTATATTAAACTCTATCTCTCCGTCGCTATCGCATGTTATATCCCAAAGGCTTGCAGACCTTACTGGAGTTTCGTTAAGTTTATCAAGCGGCATTACCGGGAAATTTTGACCAAGCCCCCAGTAATCGGGCAGGCTTTGAAATATTGAAAAATTTATAAGATATCTCTCTTGAATTCTCTCTTGAATTGAGATAAGCTCTTTGTAGGGTTTGTCTTTTAAAAGATTCATAGCCTTTTTTATAATTAAATGTATTAAAATTTCGGTATTTGATCTGTCTATTAAATCTATATAGCCAAGATCAAAAAGAGTCAAAAGAGATTCCATATGATCTATACTGTCATGCAGATACTCAAGAGCGGTATTTTTATTTATTGTTTTATAAAGCTCAAACAGCTCTGTGATAAGAGGGGGATTGTTCTCTTTTAATTTAAGGGAGCTTTCGTGATACTCTTGAGAGAAAAGCTCCAATACGGGAGCTGTTAAAATAGCATGAGAGGCGGCTATAAATCTTCCAGACTCTATAAAGATATCTGGTTCTTGCACTTTCTTAGATTGCGCTATCATTTGAAGCATAAAAACGATATCGTTTGCAAATTCTCTTATTGAGTAGTTTTTTTGATGATACTCCTCATGCTGGGAATACTCTACCGCAAGCCCTCCGCCTATATTGATTGCATGAAGGTTTTCAGCTCCCATTTTTTTAAGATCCGCATATATGTTTCCAGCTTCCCTTAAAGCCTTTTTCATAGGCGTGATTTCCGTAATCTGGGAGCCTATATGAAAATGAATCATCGTAAAATTATCAAGCAGATTCTCTTCTCTAAGCCTCTCTATTGCGGCTACAAGCTCGGTGGAGGTTAAGCCAAATTTAGAGTTGATTCCCCCGCTTTTTGCCCATATCCCTATTCCGGAGCTATGGAGTCTTATTCTAAGCCCTATTTTCGGCAAAGTTGCGTTTTTAGAGCTTTTTTTTGCGGTTTGTATAATGCTCTCAAGCTCGTTTAGTCCCTCTATCGTAAGCGTTATATTGTATCCCATTCTTGCGGCTATAAAGCCTAAAATTATCATCTCTTCATCTTTAAAGCCGTTTACTGTAATGGGAGCATTTTTATTATTGTAAGCCATAGCTATAAAAAGTTCGGCTTTGCTTCCAGCTTCCAAGCCGTATCCATATTTTTCCCCTTTTTTTAAAAGAGATTTGACAAAATTTGGAAACTGGTTTACTTTTAGAGGAAAAACCGCATTGAAAGAGCCTTTGTATTTATTCTC
>JALVCR010000254.1 GCA_027009865.1 Campylobacterales bacterium | reverse complement strand
TGTTTAATTGTGAGATTTTTTTAGTCACCTCTTTAGCTTCTTTATCTCCTATTGGAAGATAATCAACCGAAATTGCAAAAAGATTATAATCTCTTATTCTCTTTGCCCATGCTAAAAGCCACTCTCTATCTTTTTGTTTTACCTCTTTGTAATCTAAAGTTTTAGGATCAAGACCTCTAAAGAGAGATTCAAACAATACCCCGTCTATATATTTATGGGCGCTTTTTAAAACCTCAAAACCTCTATTTAAAATGATTTTCATAAAAGGGTATCTCTCTTTTAGCTTTTTTAAAAAAATGGTTATCGCTTTTTCATATTTTTTTTTGTGTTTTAAATCTGCGCTCATATAGGAATCGACGGTATCGAAAAATATGTTTTTAAATCCTCTTTTTACCAAATCGCCTATAACTCTATCTTTTAGGAAATTTCTATAATCTGGATTTGAGATATCCAAAATTTTGCTCTTCCAAACTCTGTTTTCTGATAAAATCCACTCTTTTTTTATATCTTTAAAGTAACCTCTGTTTGAATTTACTTCACACATGCTAACATACGCAAAAATCTTATCT
Organism: Campylobacterales bacterium; assembly: GCA_027009865.1. GTDB lineage: Bacteria > Campylobacterota > Campylobacteria > Campylobacterales > JAADDG01 > JAADDG01. The sequence goes on along the minus strand of JALVCR010000254.1, from coordinate 7,302 downwards.
CTGTATTTTTTAAATCCAAAATTATTTGTATCTGTATTATCCGGTTCTAAAATAATTAAATCAAAAGAGCCCAAAATATCGTAAGGCTTCTCTTCTTCATAATAAACGACAGCACTAAGAGGAGCAGAAAAGAGCGATTTAAAACAAAAAAGCAGCAAAAAAAGGCTACTTTTGAAGCATGAAAGTTTCATAATCTATCCTTGCAAATTTTTCTCTTACGATAAAAAGGGAGATAATAAAGCTAATTAGAAGAGATACGGCATATCCATATCCAAAATATTCAGGCCCCAAATTTATCGAAAGGTATGTAAGAACGGCATTTAAAATGCAAAAGATAAGCGATAAATAGAGGGTCTCTATCCTTTTGTCTATATAAAACAAAAGAGCCATCATTGTCATAAAACATATCTGAAGAGTGGCTCCTATAAGGAGAATATGAAATAGATCCAGATATAATCTTGGAATATTTAATTTATCAAATATATATCCGGCGCTAAAATATATAAAAATATTTATTATTGTTTGAATTATGATTATCTCTCTTATAATTCCTCTTATGTTTTTATTCATCAGATTTTTATATTTTTTTATCTCAAACAAAGATTTTCCGCTTATGATGGAGTCGTAAAAAGAGATGAAGCTTTCTGTAAAGTCTGATTCCAATCTAAAGAAAAATATTGCCATTGAAGGAATAATGGCAAGATATGCCAAAAATATGGGCAGATCGTAAACTATGGAGGCTCTTAGATTTTCGTTTAGATAATATCCTGTAAGCGGATGATACCAAAAGATTATTTTATCTATCCACACTCCAAGATTATAAAAAACCCCTGCGGCCGCCAAACGCCAATAAAATTTTTTAGGATTAAATATTTTAAAGCTAATGAGGCTATTGGATGGAAACTCTTTTAAAATCAAAAAGGTTAAAATCAAAAACAGAATAAAATTTCCTATAAAAAAGGATAGAAGCAAAAAACCTTCGCTCTTTTTGAAAAAATATACCAGCAAAACTATTAATGAATAGGTAAAAAAGAAAGAGAATACCACAGTTTTGTATCTTTTTAGACTTGAGGCCAAAACGTTTGAGAGCCAAACAAGGCTTATTATCAAAAATACCCCGACAACCAAAGCCTTAAAATAGATAGATTTATTTGGAAAAAGATAAAAGACATAAAAGCTTAAAACAACTCCTCCAAATATCAAAGATACCAAAATAGAACCAAAATATGCCGGCAAAACCTCCTCTCTTTTTTTCTCATACAATCTATCGGCTATAAATCTTGTTAAAGGAAGCTGCAAGAAAGCCGAGAGCAAAAATGAGGAAGAGAGCATAAAGGCGTAAGTTACTATAAGCTGAAACTCTATTGTCTCTTTGAAACTTTTGCTTGAAGTTATTGAAATATATCCCACAAAAATAACAGCTATTATAGATATCATCCAAGCTCCGGCACTTAGGATGGATGAGTATCCGTAAACTTTCAGATAAGAAATCAGACTGTCTTTTTTTAAGCTTTTTTTAAGCTCAAATCCTATTGCCGCCATTTTAAAGCCTCATTATAGATTTTCCTATAATTTTCAAAAAACATATCTTGAGTATAAAACTTTTCAACTCTTAAAAGAGCGTTTCTTTGATACTCTCTCCAGAGATTTTCATTTTTTAAAATTTTGATATAGGCTTTAGAGAGTCCTACAAAATCGGTTACCCCTACAATTTCGCCGGCTTTCCCTATTTGCTTATCTTCCCTGTTTAAAGCTCCGTAAATTAAATCCCTGCAGCTTCCAACATCTGTAGCCACACAGGGAAGACCGGCTGCAAAACCTTCCAAAATAACAAGAGGCATTCCCTCGCTTATTGAAGTTAGAGTCAAAATTCCGCTTTTTGGCAAAATTTCATCAATCTTTTGAAATCCCAAAAATTTTACGCTCTCTTTAAGCCCCATAGATTCGACCATCATTTCGCACTCTTTAAAATAGTTTGGATCCTCATCTGTAGGCCCCACTATCCATCCCTTGGCGCTTGGAAACTCTTTTACCGTAAGTTTCATAGCTCTTATGAAAGTTTTAATATCCTTAATTGGAACTACTCTTCCAAGAAGAGTTATAACTTTTAAAGCCTCCTTTTTTCTCTTTTTAACCAAAGGTTTAAGTCTTTTTATATCTACTCCGTTTGGAATCACTTGGCACTTATCTCTCTTGGCTCCAAGTTTTATTTGAATATTTTTTGCTCCCTGAAAAAGGGATAAAATATATTTAGCATTTTTATAAGTTAGCACCCCTATTCTTTCAAAAAAATTTATCCACATCTTTTTTAAATAATCTTCGCTTATAGATGTTTTTTGAAGAGTATATCTTTTTGTATCCAAAGCATCAGCGGCGTATATATCCATTTTTCTCTCTCTTATATATATTCCATGCTCGGTTAAAATGAATGGAATATTGTGAAAAGATGATATTAAAGAGGCCAAAAATCCCGCATATCCGGTTGAAGGGGAGTGGATTGCTTTTGGAAAATTAATCTCTTTTGCAAGAGAAAACAAAAGCCACAAAGGTCTATGAATACTTCTTATATTCCAAAAATAATCTAAAAAAGAGAGATCCTTTTGATTTTCAAAATATCTTCTCTCAATAAACTCCCATGAACTCTTGCTATACATAAAATCTTCAAGAGGTATTTTATCTGCAAAATCTTTTGTGAAATAATCTTTAATTTCAACATCTTTGCCGCTCTTTAAAGCTTTGTAAAAATTTTCAATTTTTTCAAATTCTTTTTTATCTCCTTCTCTTTTTTTTGGATTTTTGGCTTCTAAATCAAACAGATACTTCTCTTTAAAATATATTAAATTTTTTGGAAACTCATACTTTTTCTCTTTATAATCCTCTCTTTTGCTGCCTAAAAACAAAATCCCAAAATTATACTCTCCAAGTCCTTTAATTAGCTGATCTATCCAGCTTGAGACACCGCCTCTTACGTAAGGGTATGTTCCCTCTGCAATAATTAAAATATCTACTCTATTCATTCTTTCTCCAAAACGAAAGCATTGATACAACTTTGGGATTTGTTATGTTTTTTGTATCTTTTAATAGATATTTAAAATTATCCAAATCTTCTGTTTTATAGAAAATCTCCAGCAAATAAGGAAGCGAAGCCCTTTTGGAGGAGTTTAAAAAGATAGCTTTATTAAAATACTCTTTTGCTTTTTTTAAATCATTCTGATACAGATATATTTTTCCAATCAAAATATAGATTTCAAAATCGTCAGCTTTTCTTAAAAGAGCCTCTTTTGCCGCATATAAAGACTTCTTAAGATAAAAATCTTTTAAATCTCCTGTTGCTAATTTAAAATAGACAAAATCAAAATATAAAATGGCTAAACTTTTAAAATCTTTTTTGCTTTCAGCTTCTTTGATTTTTCTATTTAAATTCTCCTCCATACTGTTTAATGAGCTAAACGCAAAAAGCCTGCTCTCATCACCTTTTGAAGAGAGGGATTTAAAGAAAAGTTTCATTCCCTCCTTTGATATATTTTCTCTAACAAAAGAGAGAAGCTTTACTTTCCTCTCTTCTCCTATCTTTTCATTATCAAAAAAATCTCCAACTCCTACTCTATAAGATAGTTTAACCATTGGATAAGAGGAGTAAATAAGTCTCTCTAAATCCAAATTTAAAATAGGCAAAGGCTCTTTTTTAAAACCTTTTTTTCTAAAAAAGATATAAAATAAAATTGTAAAAATAACGCCAAATATATTCATCAAAAGATTAAAAATAAAAAGAAACCAAAAAGAGTTTTCATAGCCTATTTTTTTTGAAAAAAAATAGGAAAATATAAATATAAAAAGCAGATAAAAAGGAACAAAGATAAAAAGAAAAATATCTTGCATGTTTAGTCCGATAAATTTTGTAAACGATAAGTTTTTAAATCCTCAATTCGATAGGCTATCTCTTTTAAATTCAAATCCTTGATTCTTGATAGAAAATTTTCAGCATCCTTTTTATCCGAAAAGGGAAGCATCAATATAATAAGATAGTCTCTGTTTTTTATCTTCATAGCCTGAAGCATGTCTATAACTCTCTTTTGAGATTTAATTTTTAGATATAAATTTTTCATATATTTAAAATCGTTTGATTTGAAAGTTAAAATTGAAGAGGTAATTTTATATGTTCTGTAAATATCTGCTAACTTACACAGTTCATAAGCAAAATCTCTATTTAAATAGTTTCTAAAACATTCCTTCTCTTTTACAAAAAGCTCTTTTTCAAGAGTTTGAATGAAATAAGTAAAAATAACTGCAATTTCCAATAAAGTATTTTTATCAAAACGGTTAAAATATATTTTTTCAATCGCTAAAAAATAGCTTCTTTTCCCGATAAAAACCGGAATTACCGCAAGATAGCTTTTTAAAATCTCTTTTGACTTTATATCGACATAAACGCAAACTTTTCTTTTCATTGCCTCTTTTACTAAAGGATCGGCGCTCTTTTCTATATTCTCAAAAATAGATGCTTTTTCTACAAAATAATTATCTTCCAAAAATTTTAAAAACTCCTCTTTTGCAATTTTTGGCTCTTTTATGAAAGCTAAAACTTTCCATAAAGCCTCTTTCATTCCAAAAGGTTTTAAAAGAAGAGATCTCTCAAGCTTATCGTAAGAGGCTTTAAGAGTATAGAAAGCTATTGAGTTTTCCAAAAGTTTTCTCTCTAAATACTCCTCTTTTGCTTTTGATTTTTTAATCTCCCTGTCCCAGACAAAATGAAAGAAAAACAGCAAAAGTCCAAACGCTACAGATTCCAAAAAGTCCAATACGGGAAAAGGGTGATAGAAATATAGTAAAAAAGCTCCATATAAAGTTAAAAAGGATATAAATCCGACCCATCCGTAAAATAGAGCCAAAACTGCTAATAAAAATAAAAATATATTAAATCCGTCTCTTAAAAAGGCAGGATCTTTAGGATTTAGGAAATATCCCATTAATAAAAAAAAGGCTGTTAAAAAAAGACTCTCTAAAATAGCGCTTCTATTTTTTAACGAATACTTTTTCATTATCTTATAAGCTCCAAAATAAGTCTTTGTGTTAAACTTCCCAAAGAATCGCCCCCGCCTCCGTTTTTTGCTCCGGAGGCTACATAGACAACTCTTTTATCCTCTCTTCTAAAGACTCTAAATTCTAAAGCTACTGTCGGCATAGCCTCGATTCCTGTTTTGTATCTCCATTCATTCACGCTTCCAAAAATAAAATACTTTGTTCTTAATTTTTTTGAAATTTCATAAGCTTTCTTTTGATTTATATAATCTTCATTTTCCAAAGAGATTGTTTTTACTTTAAAACCTTTTATATATAATATATTTGCCAAAATATTTCTAACCCTTTGCCCAGCTAAAGGAGTGTCGGTATTGTTTTGAAAAGGCAAAACGGCAATCTCTCCGTCTCTTGGAATATAAGAGTTTGGAGCATAATTTACAATACTGCTGCACCCGCTAAAGAAGAAAAACAACAAAGATAATAAAATATTATATATTTTCACGGTTTTGTCCTTTATAGTTTACATATATATATTTTAGTAAAATTTTGATTATATTTTTATTAGAAGTAAAACTTTATTTAACCGTTATAGAAAAAAAGAGGGGAAGAGAGAAGTTTAGAATTTAAAAGGGGTTCTAACTTCCAAAACAAAATCGGGAGAATCGCTTGTAAGACCTATAGCTAAAGATACGTTTACGGATTTATCTTTGCTTAGTGCCCAGCCTCCTCCTATTTTTAGCTGAGCTACGTTTAGAGTGGAATTTGCCACTTTGGTTCTGTTTCCATCAACAGTAGAGTATGAGGGAAGAGTATAATCGTATTGAAACTGAGCCGTTAAAGAGAAATTGTAAGTTACCGCATATCCCATTCCCGCATTAAGCGTTATGGTATCTCCGGGTTCTACTTTTTCCAAATTTTTCCCTTTTACTATCTGATTTACATCTCTTTCAAAGTTGTAAGCGTATGAAATCCCTCCAAAAACTACGGTAGGATCTATATTTTTTATAAAATTTACCCCAGCTTTCAGAGAGTAGTATCCAGTTCCCAAAGGAAGCTCGTTTTTTAAGTCTATATCATAAGGGCTTTTTCCTGTTTTTGATTTGAAACTTAAATTTATTATGGTAGCGGGTCTTTTTGGATTTTCTCTATATATCTGATCGCTTATTGAAAAAGCTATATCTCCAATTCCATAATCATCCGCTAAATCCTCTTTATTTACCTCCACTTTAGATCTTTGATCATGCCTGTATAAAAGAGGAACGGCAAGTTCTGCTTGAAGATAGTCGGCAATGCCGTATCTTACAGTGATTATATCGCTTACAATCTGTCTTTTAATAGCCTCTATTCCAAATTGCCCCAAAGTCAAAAATACGGGATCTAAAATAGCAAAACTGTCTAAAAATATCTGATTTGCGGAGTTATAACTAAACTGAAAATTATTTTCAAATTCCCAGTTTCCCTTTTTCAAAAGTATATAATCTCTTTGAAAATGCTCTAATACCTCTTTTGGTTGAGACTCTTTTTTTAAGACATCCGCAAGCTTTTTATTTATATTTGCGCAATAAAGAGAAGAGCTTATTAAAGAGAAAGCAGTGTATAATCCTATAGATTTATATATTTTACCCATTAAATCCTCTTTTTAATGATCTAAAAATGTTCTAAAAGATGGAGAACTGTAATTTGAAATATATGTTCTTATTATATTATTGCCAACCCATCTCATATCATCGGCACAAAGAGCTAACCTGTTTATGCTTGGACGTCTTTGCTCGATAATTAACGCTATATGTTTATACCATATCTTATCAAATTTATCTCTTTGCATAATCGTATTTCCCAAAGCGGGATCGGCTAAAAAGACTCTATCCTTTATGGCTCCCCTAAAAACCACAAAATGTTTATAATTTCCCAAAACTATCGTAACTATTGCAGGTTTTGAGAGTTCTATTAAAGAGTCCAAATCAAGCTTATAACCGTTTACCTTATATCCCAAAGCATTAGATAATCTTTTGATATCCAATAAAGAAAATCCCTTGTTTTGAACTATTTTTCTTTTATTTCCAAATTTAAATAGACCGTTTATAACTTGCTCTTCTGTTAGGGGATCGTTTAAATAGTAATTATAAATAGTTGCAGTAGCGGCAGAACCGCAGCTAAAATCCATCTTTTGTCTTACCAAATGTTTTGAATTTACACTTTTTGAAGTTTCAGTTTTGGGATAAATTTTAAAAGAGCCAAATTTCATACCGATAATTATCGGCACTTTTGAATACTCTTTTTGAG
>JALVCR010000253.1 GCA_027009865.1 Campylobacterales bacterium | reverse complement strand
ATCGGCTCCCTCTTCGATATAGACTTTATGAACCACTTTTCCTTCAGGGCCTGTTTGATGTGTTACAAGAGTCATTCCCAAAATTTTGGAAGCCCACTCTTTAACTTCATCCAAACTTTTAGCAAGCTTTACTCCACCGCCAAGACCTCTACCTCCGGCATGGATTTGAGCTTTTACAACCCATAAATTTCCCCCCAGCTCTTTTGCTGCCTCAACTGCCTCTTCTACGCTTTGGGCTACTTTTCCTCTTGGAGTAGGGACTCCATATTTTTTGAAAATCTCTTTGGCTTGATATTCATGTATATTCATGCTTTCCTTCCTTTAATCCTCTTTTTTTTCGTAAAGTTTTCTTCCCTCTTCATAAAGGTCGTTTCCGTAAGTGTCGTTTACCACAGTTACCGGAAAATTCTCCACTTTAAGCCTTCTTATAGCCTCAGGGCCAAGCTCCTCGTAAGCTATAACTTCGGCCTCTTTTATCGCTTTTGAAAGAAGGGCTCCAGCTCCTCCAGTAGCGCCAAAATATACCGCTTTATATTTTTTGCAGGCATCTTTTACCTCTTGGTTTCTCTTTCCTTTTCCTATCATGCCTTTAAGGCCGTGTTTTATCAAAATAGGAGAGTAGCTATCCATTCTATAGCTTGTCGTAGGTCCCGCACTTCCTATCGGCTCTCCTGGTTTTGGGGGAGTTGGGCCTACAAAATAGATAACGGCTCCGTCAAGACAAAAAGGAAGTTCCTCTTTGTTTTCTATAAGATCTACAAGCCTTTTGTGAGCCGCGTCTCTTGCGGTATAGATAGTTCCGCTTAGATAGACGATATCTCCGGCTTTAAGCTTGGTAACATCCTCTTCGCTTAAAGGAGTTGTCAAATGATAAGTATTGCTCATTTTGCTTCCTTTAAAGTTGAATATGTGAGTGTCTGCTGCTATGGCATTGAACATTTACGCTTACAGGCAAACTTGCTATATGGCAAGGATTTTTCTCGATATGGACGGCTAAAACCGTCTGAGTTCCTCCCATTCCCATAGCTCCGATTCCAAGATTGTTAAGCTCATATAGTATCTCTTTTTCAAACTCGTCAAGTTCGGGATCGGGATTTGGAGAACCGGCCTCTCTAAATAGGGCGTGTTTGCTGGAAATTGCGGCCTTTTCAAAAGTTCCTCCTATTCCTATTCCCACAATTATCGGAGGGCAAGGGTTTGGGCCAGCCTCTGAGATAACCTCTTTTACAAAGTCGATAATTCCCTGTTTTCCTTGAGCCGGGGCTAAAACTTTGGCTCTACTTACGTTTTCGCTTCCCCCTCCCTTTGCGGCATATTCTATATCAAGCTTATCTCCCTCTACGATATCAAAATGGATGATGGCAGGGAGATTGTAGCCTATTTTATCTTTTAGATTCTCTCTTGTAAAACAGTCGCATGTTGAAGCTCTAAGATAGCCCTCTTTATATCCCTGCTCGGTTCCTTCGTTTATGGCATCTTTCAAGCTTCCGCCCTCAATTTTTAAATCCTGCCCCACTTTTACGAAAAATACCGCAAGACCGGTATCTTGGCATAAGGGCTTTTTCTCCTCTTTTGCTATTTGAGCATTTTCCAAAAGCTGCTCTATTACTTTTTTAGCCACAGGGCTTTTTTCCTCTTCATAAGCCTTTTTTAAAGCATTTAGAGCATCTTCAGGCAGATTCGTAGCCGTATGCATAATCATATTTTTTATCGATTTTACTATATCTTCATACTTTATCGTTCTCATTTGCTCTCTCCAAAAAAGTTTTTTTCTCTAAGAACTTTAAGAAGTCTGTTTACCGATTCCACGCTTTTTTTAAAAAGCTGTTTTTCACACTCATTTAAAGTTACTTCCACTATTTTTTCGGCTCCATTTTCTCCCAAGATAACCGGAACTCCATTTACGGTATCCTTGTATCCTCCAAATTCTCCGTCAAGCAAAACCGCGCATGGAAAAATTTGTCTTGTATCTTTTAAAATAGATTCAACCATAATAGCGGTAGCTTTTGCCGGAGCATAGTAGGCTGAGCCTGTTCTTAGATATCCGACTATCTCGGCTCCTGCTCTTTTTGTTCTCTCTACTATTTCATCTATCTCTTTTGCAGTTAGAAGATCTGTTAGAGGAATTCCGGCAACTGTGGAATATCTTGGAAGAGGGACCATATCATCCCCATGCCCTCCTATGACACTGGCTCTTATCTGACCAAAACCTTGTCCTATTTTCTCTTGAATGAAAGAGGCCATTCTTGCACTATCTAAAATACCTGCCATTCCTATTACCTGATTTCTTGGATAGTTGCCTATTTTCAAAGCAGTGTAAACCATTGCATCGAGAGGATTTGAGACTATAATAACTATTGCGTCTGGAGCATGAGCTTTAACTTTTGTGATAACCTCTTTCATGATTTCAGCATTAATCATTAAAAGATCATCTCTGCTCATCCCGGGTTTCCTCGGACTTCCAGCCGTAATTACGACAACTTTGCTTCCTTCTATCTCTTCATAGCTTTCAGCCGCTTTAACTACCGTATGGCTTCTTGCTACAGAAGCTGACTGACTCATATCCAAAGCTTTGCCCTTTGCCCGCTCTTCGTCTCGATCTACCAAGATAACCTGATGGCAAGATCCATTCATTGCCAAAGAGTAGGCTATCGTGGCTCCTACGTTGCCTGCGCCTATTAAAGATACTTTGCTCTCTTGTTTCATTCAACTCCTTTTAGAGCTACTTTAAGAAACTCCTAAAGCCCTTTTAATTTTTTATTACGGTAAATTAAGATAATTTCTTGAATTAGATGTTACCAATTTATTCTTTTAAAAAAACTCAATGTTACGAAACTTATCATTTTTTCATATCGATTTTTAAGTTATTGTTTCGTTATTTCCCATTTTTTATATTCTTCAAATGCTTCCTGTAACTATCGGTAAATAAGTGTTTATTATTTTTTGATTTGACAAAATATAGATAATTTTTATCAGCTGGAAAAATAGCTGCTTTAATAGCATTTTTACTAACGGAGCAGATAGGATAAGGAGGCAGCCCTTCATATTTGTATGTGTTAAATTTAGAGTTATCCTCTCTGATTCTCTCTTTTGTAACTTTTATATGGGAATATATCCCATAATTTAGCGCTCCGTCCATTTGAAGTTTCATTTTCTTTTTTAATCTGTTGTAAATAACAGCTGAAACTAAAGGCATCTCTTTTGAGTTTGCGGCCTCCTTTTGGATAATGGAGGCTATCGTTACATATTTTTTAAACCACTCTTTTTCATCATATTTTCCAAGATATTTTAGCGATATCTCTTTGTGTTTTTTCAGGGAGTATTTAATTAAATATTTGATTAATCTCTCCTCATCTATTCCTTTTGGAACCTTATAGCTTTCTGGAATTATTACACCATCTTTAAACGGAGCATATTTATTATATTCTTTTAATAATTTTTCATAAGATAGATTTAATTTTTTAGATATTTCTTTTAAAAATATCTCTTTTGTCTCGCCCGGGACTAAAGTGAAATCTACCATTGCGGCTTTTGAATGAGTAAGCAGATATAAGAAATCTCCTTTTGAGAGGATAGTTTTTTTTATCTCTATGAAACCTTCTTGTGGGGGACCAAAAAATCTTATTAAATATTTATCCATCCATCCTACATCTAAATCTTTTTTATTTAGATATGATATAATCTTTGAAATGGAACCGTAAGGAATTTTTAATACTTTTTCGCTTTTTATGGGCAAAGAGAGATAAAACAAAACAGTGATTATGGTAACAAAAATTACTTCATCAATTATTAAAAAGATTTGGGATATTTTTCTTCTCATTTTTCTTCTTTTTATTTTTGTCTATATGCTTCTTTTAAAAGGTATCTATATAGATAGTATAGATCTTATATCTTCAAAAATAGAGGGATTATATATTAAATTAGATAAAAAACTTATTTTAAGAATAGATAAAATAAAAATAGAAAGAAAAGAGAAGTCTAAAAACGCTAAAGAGGAGATTTTCAATATTTTAAATAGGATACAGTATATTAAAAAGTTTTTTAAAGAGATAGATATTGAAAAAATATATTTTCAAGATAATTTAATTAATTTCTATTATTTTAATAAAATATTTCAATTTAATTCAAAACATCTCTTTTTGCGCTCTTTAATGGATGTAAAAGATAAAACTCTTTTAATGGAAGTGATAGATTTTAAACTTAAAGATTTTAATCTCTCCTCGAAGGGAAAAGTAGGTTATAATTTTGTAAACGATAGTGGCTATTTTGACGGTAAATTTAATATTTTTAATGTTAAAGGTTCTTTGAAGATTTTCTTAAATAATGAAAATATAAAATTTTATCTATCTTCAAATGAGTTTGACTCTTTGGAACCTCTAATGAACTTTCTTGAGAGAAAATTTTCCATAAATCCTGAAATATCCTCCTGGATATATAAAAAAGTTAAAGCTAAACAATATGAAGTAAAATACTTTGAAGGAAATTATGATTTAAAAAGAAACAGATTCGATTTAGAAAATGCTTTGGCTATTATTAAGGCAAAAGATGCGAAAATTAAGTTTCATCCCAAATTAAAAGCTGTTGATACAGATGGTATAACAATATTTTTAAAAGACAAAAATTTAAGATTTAAGCTTGAAAATCCGAAATTTTACGACAGGAATTTAAGCGGAAGTTTCGTTACGATTACTTCTCTTGGAGGAGGGGAGAAGAGCGGAATAGATATTTTGTTAAAGATAAAGTCTCCTTTGGATGAAAAGATTCAGAATATATTAAAAGTTTATAAGATAAAAATACCTCTTTTGCAAACTAAAGGGGAGACAAAAGGATTTCTTCATATAAAACTTCCTCATTTTAATGTTAAAAAAATCGATGTAAAAGGCGAGTTTGAGACAGAAACTTCCAAATTTTTATTAGATAACAAACTGAAATTTTTTGTTAAAAAAGCTAATGTTTTACTTGATAATAATTTCGTAACTTTAAAAAATAGTGAAATTGTTTTTGAAAAATTTTTAGATTTTAGAACAAACGGAATTATAGATATAAAAAATCAGAGCTTTAATGGAGATATTTTAATAAATGATTTTTTGCTAAGAAGCTCTAATGAGAAGATTTTGGATATTAAAAATTTAAAAGCTTCGATAAATGTGGTAATTTCAAAAAGAGGAGTTGTAGTTTCTATTCCTTCTTTATTTTTAGATGCTTATTTTTCTAAAAATAAAAATATTTTCTTTATAAAACATCTATCCAAAATATCCTCATATTCTCCTCTTTTGAAAAACTACAAAATCAAAAGAGGAAGTTTAGATATTCAAACAAAAGATTTTAAGGATTTTAAAATCTATGCAAATTTAAAGGATTTAAAAACTCCTTTTAGAAGAGATGGAAAAGACATTAAAAATATGGAACTAAATATCTATGTAAAACCAGATTTCATATCTGTTTTTGATGCCGAAAACTCCTTCTTTGCCAAGATTTTACAAAAAGAGAACATCATACAATTAAAAGGTATAGATTTAGCTTTAAAAAATAATCTTAACAAATCTTTTTCAAACTCTTCAATAAAGAGAACAAAGATTATAGGATTAAATTCCAATTTAATTTTTGATAATGAAAAAGTTTTAATATGCGACTCTTTTAGCAGTATAATAGATAAAAATTTTCTAGATTTTGAGTGTAAACATGATAGTGATAGAATCTATTTTTTAAAAAAGGTTGATAAATCTCATCTAACGGCAAAAAATATAAGCGATTTTTTTATAAATTCTCTAAATAAAAAGAAAATTTTCCAAAAAGGTAGATTTTCCATAGAGTTAAACGGTTTTAAGAAATCTTATAAAGGGGTCTTCTCTTTTAAAGATACTACAATGAAAAATTTGGAAGCTTTTAATAATTTGATGGCTTTTATAAATACGATTCCATCTTTGCTTTTTTTGCAGGGACCTGGATTTAGTAAAAACGGGTATAAGATAAAAAACGGTAAAATAAATTTTTTAATAACAGGAAATATCGTAACACTTACAAAAATAGATATAAAAGGATATAGCGCCGATATTTTGGGAAGCGGATATATAAATAAAAAAGACGGTTCTTTGGATTTGGATCTTCAAATAAGCACTTTGCAAAATATAGATAAAATAATTAAAAATATCCCTATTGTAGGATATATAGTTTTAGGAGAGGATAAGAGAAATTCCGTTACGGTAAAAATAAGAGGAAATATAAAAAATCCAAAAATTGAAACATATATCATTAAAGATATTTTCAAATTGCCTTTTAATATGATAGAGAGAGTTTTCTCTTTGCCTTTTGAAATCTTTTCAAAAGAGAAAAGTGTAATAAAATAAGATAATTTTGGGTAAAATTTGATTTCTTAAAAGTAAAAAGGTTGGAAATATGTTTGGAATGAGCTTTACTGAAATTTTGGTTATAGCGATAGTGGCTATTTTGTTTTTAGGCCCCGACAAACTTCCTCAAGCTATGGTTCAGGTAGCTAAATTTTTTAGAAGCGTTAAAAAAGCCGTTTACGGAGCAAAAGAGGCTTTGGATCAGGAAATAAAAATCCAAGAGCTAAAAGAGAGCGCTTTAAATTATAAAGAGAAAATTAAAAATTCTGTAAATGAGATAGAAAAAGAGGCCGATTTGGACGCTTTGAAAACTTTTCCCTCAAAGCTTGAAAGCATAGACGATATTTTAGATGATGAATTGGAAGATAAAAAATCTTCAAAAAAAGAGAAAAGCAAGAGGGATAAAAATGTTTGAAGAGTTAAAGCCTCATCTTGAGGATCTAAGAAAGAGACTTATAATCTCGATAGCCGTTCTTTTTGTTATGTTTTTTGTCTGCTTTGCTTTTTGGCAGCCGATTTTAGATTGGATGATAGCCCCTTTAAACGAAGTTTTGCCAAAGGGAAGCACAGTAATTTTTACCAAAGTTCAAGAACCGTTTTTTACTGCTTTGAAAGTTTCTTTCTTTACGGCTTTCATTGTCTCTTTGCCAGTTATTTTTTGGCAGCTTTGGCTTTTTGTATCTCCCGGCCTTTATGAGAATGAAAAGAAGTTTATTCTTCCTTTTGTATTTTTTGCCACGATAATGTTTTTGATAGGGGATATATTCTGTTACTATGTAGTGATACCTTTTGGTTTTAAATTTTTGATAAACTTTGGAAGTCAGCTTTTTACCGCTCTTCCAAGTATCGGAGAGTATGTAAGCTTTTTTACAAAACTTCTAATTGGTTTTGGAATAGCTTTTGAGCTTCCGGTAATTACTTTCTTTTTAGCCACAATAGGTTTGGTTACCGATAAAACTTTGATGGGATTTTTTAAATACGCAATTATTTTGATATTTTTGGTAGCTGCTATTTTGACTCCTCCAGATGTCCTAACTCAATTTTTAATGGCGGCTCCTCTTATAATTTTATATGGAGTATCAATTTTGATAGCAAGAGCTATAAATCCAGAAAAGAGTGAAGATGAAGAGGATGTAAAAGAGGAAAATGAAGAATAATCTAAATCCTCTTTTAGTAGAATCTTACGATTATAATCTTCCAAAAGAGCTTATCGCCTCCAGGCCTATAAAACCGGCCGATAATGCCAAACTGTTAGTTTATGATAGGGCAAAAGATAAAATAGTTCATACAATATTTAAGGATATAGATAATTTTCTTCCAAAAAACATTCCTATCGTTTTTAATGATACGAAAGTTATAAAGGCAAGAATTTACGGGAAAAAGGATACGGGAGGAAGAATTGAGCTTCTTTTTAACTCTCCTCTTGATGATAAAAAATTTTTGGTTTATATAAGAGGCAGGGTAAAAGTTGGGAGCGTTTTATATTTTGACGAGGAATTGAAAGCTAAAGTAATAGAGTTGGAAAAAGACG
>JALVCR010000252.1 GCA_027009865.1 Campylobacterales bacterium | reverse complement strand
AAGCCATTTCTTATCTTTTAAAAGTGTTTCATTATATTTCTTTAAATTACTAAAATCATTTAATATTTTTTTATTTTCTCTTTTGAAAGCTTCAATCTGTTCTTCAAGCCAAACTTTGCTACTTTCAAGCTCTTCTATCCAGCTTTTATACTCATCGATACTTTTTAGAAGCTTTTTATTCTCTTTCTCAAAATTTTTAGCATGTATAGCAAGCCAATTTTTACTTTTATCAAGCTCATCTATCCACTCTTTTGATTTTTGCAAGCTTTTAAAAGCTTCCGTAATGTATATAAGCCTCTTAAAATCCATACTAATATCATACTTTAATCTTTTTTCATAAAAAGGAAAAGTATATTTAAAATTATTTTTATATTTATATTTTCTTAAAGAAACTTTCTCTTTATTTAACGCCTCATCAAGCCTCTTTTCCCAATCTCTCCTAATTTTTTCATACTCTTTTATATCTTTTCTATCAGATAAAGGATTTTTCAAAAATAAGTCAAAATCTTTAGGCAAATTCAATGCTTCTCTTTTTTGATCATAATACTCATTCTCGGAAAAAAGATATACCGGAATGGATAAAACTTTGGCAAACATAGAGAGGTGATAAGATGATGTAATCATTATAGAATTTTTGGGAAGTTTTAAAGATATCTTTTGGCTATCTTTTTTTAAAGCTACATTTGCAAAATTTAAAACCTCAATATCTTCAAAATCAAACCAATCTTCAAGAGATTGAATGGTATTTAGAGTATCTCTTACATCTTTTACTTTGATATCATTATATGCAATTATTAAAAATATTTTATGATTTTTAAAATTTCTTTTTATCTTTAGTAAAACATCTCTATATTTTTTGAGAGTTTTTAATAAATTATCAACTACATAAGATGTAATATTTAAATGAAGCAGAATATTTGTTTTATTATTCTCATAAAAACTTACACTGTTTTTTAAATCTTCTAATTCAAAGTAAGCATCGTCAAAAGAGTATTCAATATTTTCAAATCTATCTTTTAATATCTCATAAGAGAATTTATCTCTGCATCCAAAAAGAAAAGGAGGATATTTTTTAAAAAAACTCTCTATTTTAAAGACGGCTTTTTCATCTATCTGCTGCCCGCTTACAAAAAATTTTTTTATATTAAAATAGTTTATAACAGATTCCGCTAAATTTAAATATCCATTTCCCCAATATCTATTTAAAAATCCTCCCCCATAGATATGAAAAGTCTCTATATCAATTTTTTCTACAAAATCAAGCTTATACTCTCTCATATCGTAACTAATATTAGAATAGAAAATTATCCATTCTATATTTAAATAATTATATGTTTTATCTATCCACTCCCTATCCTCTATTGCTCCTACATCGCATAAGACGATAGGCTCAAATCCTCTTTTTTTATAAAACGAAACAGCCCATTTTAGCTGCAAAATATCCCCAAAATTTTGAAAACCGCTAAAACTTCCCTCTAAAAGGACATATTTTCTATCTTTTAAAAGTTTTCTATCGCTATAAAAAAAGTATTTGTTATAAGAATCTTTTCCAAAAACATTCTCTCTTGCTAATCCTACTAAATTATCAGGATACAAAGCCGTATGATTTAATATTATTTTATCTTTTAGATATCTATCTTTTTTCAAAGCCTCCGTTACCATACTCTCTTTTTTAACCCTATAAAAAAAGAGAGCCTTTTTTACAAAATGAAATTTATACCCTCTCTCATAACAGCTTATCCAAAACTCCCAATCCTCATACCCTCCGTCCATATTAAGCTTATATCCGCCCACTTCTTCCCAAATTTTCTTTTTATAAAGAGCGCAGTAATTAAATTGATTTTCATAAGGCAAAAGAAGAAAGTTAGCTCTCCATTTTTCTATATAATCGTTATTCTCTCCAAAATTTTGCGTATCGGCTACGATAATATCGGCACCGCTTTCTTTAAATCCCTTTAAATACTCCTCTATCGCATCAAAAGAGAGTTTATCGTCAGCATCCAAAGGCAAAATCAATGAGCTTTTAGATTCTTTTATGCCTCTATTTCTTGCACACGACAATCCGCAGTTTTTCTGATTTATAATCTTTAAATCAAGTTCTTTATACTTTTCTTGAAGCTCTTTAACAACTTCCAAAGAGTTGTCGGTAGAGCCGTCATTTACAACTATCACTTCAAAATTTTTAAAAGTCTGATTATAAAGAGAGTCTATCGCATCTTTTACAAAAGCAGCCTGATTGTAAAGGGGAATTACTACGGAGACTTCGGGCATAAAAATCCTTATAGAGACTTATTTTAAAACTTAAAATTATATCATATCCAAAACTACTCCCTCCAGCATAAATATATATTTTCATTATAGATATCGCTTCTTCTTGGTTTAATATAAAACTCCTCTATCTCATAATTGTCAATATTATATTTTTCGGAAAGTTTATCTATATCCTCTTTTAATCTCTCTTCCAAATCTTCCATATCTTTTAAAATAGCCTCAACCTCTTCTTCTGCTCTCTCTACGTCTGCTTTCTCTTTTAAAACTCTCCCAGCACTCCTTAAGCTTCCCACAGCCCTTGCGGCAGTTGATTTTTTGACTCTCTTTCTTCCCAAAAAAGCATCAAGCAAAGTCATCCCAAATCCCAAAATAGTCTCGGTTGTCTTTGAAGATACATCCTCTTTCTCTTTTTCAAGCTTTGCTTTGGCTCTTTGAAGTCTTCTCTCAAGTCTCTCTTGCTCTTTTTCATATCTCCTTTTTAACTTCTCAAGCTCCTCTTCATAAAGCTCTTTTAATCTATCCGCTACTCTTACTTTAAAATCGGAAAACTCCTCTTTTGGGTCAGATTCCATTTTTAATTTTAAAACTCTATAGAGAGTTAGTTTTCTATTATGGTAGAGAAAATTATCAAAAAGCCTAATAAGCTCTCTTTTTGAAAAAGAATTTATAAAAGAGGGAAGAGGGGCAAAAAGAGAATTTCCAATAGCCCTTTTATCGCACTCTCTTTTTGAAATATTTTCCTTTTTGGCCTCTTTTGGATCGATATTTTTCAAATCTCTATCCAGATACAAAGAGAGAGTTTCCCTATTTTCTATATCTATCCCTCTCTTTTGGTTAAAAAATCTAACATCCGCTTCAAAAATAAGATAAGGATAGAATATAAAACTCTCTTTGCCAATATATGGAGGATTTAAAAAGAGATTTTCTATATCCTCACTAATAGAGGGCGGGGTTTTTAAAAACTCTCCCTCTTTTTTAGCTTCAATCTCCCCGCTCTCTTTAATAGCTTTAGACTCCTTTTTCTTCTCTTTCATCAATATCTTTATCTCATCTGAAGTTATGGGACCTCTTAAATAGGATAAAACCCATCTTGTCTGAAAAAGTGTAAGCTCATCCTCTTTGGCGCTTTTAAAAAGAAAAGTTCTGCTTTTTAGATTCGATAAGAGAGTTTCTATCTCTTTTTTATCCCGTCTTTCCTCGCTTGCGCTTACGAGATTGCTTAAAATTCTCTCTTTATCCTGTTTTGTCTGAAGTCTTCCTATAAACCAGCTTCCTATATTAGAAAGCCCTTTATAATCCAAATCTATCGGATTTTGAGTAGATAAAACTATTCCGACTCCAAAAGCTCTTGCCTGCTTTAACAAAAGCAGCATAGGCTCTTTTGAAGGAGGATTTGAGGTAGAGGGAAAAAATCCGAAAATCTCATCCATATAAAGAATTGTTCTAAGAGAGGAGGAACCTTTTTGCTTTCTCATCCAATCTATATATCTATTTAAAAATAGAGTTACAAAAAACATCCTCTCATTATCGTTTAAATGGGCTATTGAAATAATGCTGACTTTCGGTTTGGCATCTTTTGTGTATAAAAGCTTTTGAATATCCAAACTCTCTCCCTCGCTCCATACGCTAAAAGAGGGATTGGAAATAATCGTATTTAATAAAGCTGCCAACTCAAATCTCTCTTTTTGGGGATAAAAACTCTTTAGAGGCAAAACCCCTACTTTATCAAACGGAGGATTTATCACATATCCTATAATCTCCTCCAAACTCAAATCCCTCCCCTCTTTCCAAAAATAGGAGAAAATAGAGGCAAGAAGCATAAACTCTCTGCTTGATAAAGACTCTTTTACCCCCACAAGAGATAAAAGACTCAAAACAGCAGACGTTATATGAGAAGAGAAGAGATCTGGATCGCTTAAGATATCTTTTGAAGGAGCGTTAAAGCCGCTTAATATAGAAAGAGAAACGCCGGCTCTGCTTCCTGGGGTATAGATAGTAAAATCTGCGCTCTCTTTTAATCTTTTGATTCTATCTTCGGTCTGTCCCCAGCTTTTTATCCCCTCTCTCCACATGGAGGCTATCTTTTTTGCATACTCCTCCCTGCTTAAGCCTTTGGCTTTAGCTTCGCTTTCATCAACCCAGGGCAAAAAATCCTCAAAAGAGAGATTTGGAAAAGTTAAAAGCAAATTTCCCATATCTCCTTTGGGATCTATTATGATAGAGGGGATATTATCTATCGCGGCTTCCTCTATTATATCTATTCCAAGACCTGTTTTTCCGCTTCCCGTCATTCCGATAATAACCGCATGGGTTGTTAAATTTTTGCTTTTATATAAAAAAGGCTTATCTAATAAAGAGAGAGTATCCCTATCAACCTCTTTGCCCAAATAGAAAATACCGATTTTCTCATATACCGAAAGATCAAAAGACATAAAAAATCCTTTATAAATCCAAAAGAGATTATCTTCTTAAAAACTCCATATCAAATAAAATAACTTCCACTCTCTCGCCCTTTTTCTTATCCCCCTCGTTTTGAGGAATTTGCATAAGGGCTGTATTTTGTAGCATATTTGTCAAAATAGCGCTGCTGCCGCTTTTTTTACCTTGTAAATCTACAAAAAACTCTCCGTTTTCATAAGAGATATTTACCGCCGTAAACTCCTCTTTTTTGCTTCTTTTTTTATAATCTTCCTTTAAAGTGGCCAAAACTTTTGGAAGCTTACCGGATAATCCCTGCATTTTTCTAATTAAAGGAACCACATAAAGCCAGAAAGTAACGGCAGAAGAGTATGGAAATCCGGGAAGAGCAAATATATACTTCTCTCCTGCTCTAACCACTTTTATATGCTGTCCGGGTTTTATTACAACTCCCTCTATCAGATACTCAACATCCATAGATTTTAAAATATCTTTTACAAAATCAAAATCCCCGACGCTAACTCCCCCCGTTGTTACTACAATATCGCTTCTTTTTAAAGACTCTGCGATTTTATCTTTTATAAGCTCTCTGTTATCTCCCACGCATCCAACTCTAATAACTTCGGCTCCCTCCATTTTGGAAATGGCCTCAAGAGTGTAATGGTTGCTGCTGTAAATTTGAGAAGAGTTCTCTCTCTCCTCTCCCAAATCCAAAATCTCGCTGCCTGTTGCTATAATAGAGACTGAAGGCTTTTTATAAACCTCTACCAAAACCTTATTCAAACTTGCCAAAACTCCAATCTCGGCAAAGGAGATTTTAGATCCCCTCTCTATCAAAATTTCGCCCTTTTTGAAATTCTCTCCAACAGGTCTTACGGAAAATCCCTTCTCAACCTCCTCTTTTATAAAGATATACCCGTCCTTTACCTCTACATTTTCTATCGGTATTAAAGTATCGCTTCCTTTGCACATCAAAGAGCCGGTAAAAGTTTTTACGCACTCTCCCTTTTGTATCTCTCTTTTTGCCTCTTTTCCAGCCGGCACAAGATCTACTATTTTAAGCTTTTTTAGTTTTTGATCTTCATACCTTATCGCATATCCGTCCATTGCCGAAGTCTCAAATTCCGGAGAATTTTTATCGGCTACAATATCTTCGGCCAAAACTCTTCCCAACGCATCGGCTGTAAAAATTTTTTCGGTAAGTTTTAAAGTTTTCATAGAATCTTCAAGTATTTCCATAGACTCTTTAAAAGAGATAAATCTTGGCTTCATATCAATCCTTAGAACTTAAAATTCCGCTGTTTGGGAGTTTCAGGCTTCTATCTTTTGCATAAACCCTTTTCCCATCCACCAAATCATATTTCCATATCGGAGCATTGGCTTTAAAATCTTCGACAAACTCATCTATCATAGACAAAGCAACCCTTCTTTTGGGAGACAATACAGCTGAAATATAGGAGCTTTTATGAATAGGGACGTCTCCTATGGAATGAGCCATCAAAACCAAAGCATTTTTGCTTTTTGCTCTTTTTTGCCACTCTTCAAACCAGCTCCTAAGCAAAGGCTCATAAATATCGAAACTAAGCCCCTCAATATTTCCCTCTTTTCTTACTATCCCTACAAAATTTATAAAAGCTCCAAAATTTTTATCCCTATACTCTCTATACCAATCGCTTAAGATACTCTCTACATCCAAAGCGCCGTTATAAAGCCAAAGCATATCAGCCTCCGCAAACGGGCGGTAAAATGGAAATTTTATCATTTTTATCTATTTTGATATCAATATCATTCACCAAAGTATCATTTACCGCAACCGCGCTTATTTTCAGCCATTCTTGAATCTTCTTATCATCTCTAAAAATATCTTTAAGCTCTTTTAGATTCTTTATATCAACCTCCATAGGCTCTTTACCTATGGGGCCCAAAAATTCCACTTTAGCCATTACAAACCCTTCTCTTTTTGTTTTTATTATAATCTAAAAATGTTATAATCGACTGAAAATTTTCGGATTTAGGCATGGGATTTGGAAAAATAGATTATATAAATCTCCTTCCTTTTTATATCTTTTTAAAAAGAAGAGTAAAATCTTTAAGATATAAACAATCTTTAAACTACAAAAAAAGCTATCCCTCAAAAATAAATAAAGACTTCAAAGCAAAAAGAGTAGAGGCCGCTTTCATATCAAGCGTAGAGAGTAAGAAATATAGATGCCTAAATATCGGTATAACGGCAAAAAAAGAGGTTTATAGCGTCATAGTAAAAAAGGGAGAGAGCAAAAAGGATTTACACTCCGCAACCTCAAATATACTCGCTGAAGTTTTAGAAATAAAGGGAAAGGTTTTAATAGGGGATAAAGCGCTAAAACTCTATTTGGAAGATAAAAACTCCTACATAGACCTTGCAAAAGCATGGTATGAGAAAACCTCTCTTCCTTTTGTTTTCGCAAGACTCTGCATTCATAAAAAAGAAGCTTTTTATAAAAGATTGGCAAACGATTTTAAAAAGAGAAAAGTTAAAATACCTCAATATATTTTAAAGAGATACTCAAAAACAAGAGGCATCCCCAAAAGGGATATTTTAAACTATTTAAAATTAATAGATTACAAGATAGATTACAAATGTGAAAAATCTCTAAAAATTTTTCTAAAAAAAGCTAAAAAATATCTAAAATGAACCTTCTTTCACTAACCTCTCCAATCTGTCCAAAAAAGGAAGAAGATAAAGAGAGAGAATCTCTTTAGCCTCTTTTAAATTGAACCATTTAGCCCTATCCATCTCAGGAAACTCTACTGTTTTATTGGATTTGGGAGGCCATTTAATTTTGATAAGATTTGAAGAGATATCTGTATCCAAATCCCTATTTACAGCCCATACATAAACTCTCTTACCGCTTCTCTCAACGCTTCCAAGAGGTATAAATTCTCCTTCTATCTCTTTGGATGTCTCCTCTTTAAACTCCCTTTTAGCGGCATCTAAAAGATCCTCTCCCTTCTCTACCTCTCCTTTAAAAATACTCCAGGATCTCTTCTTGTTTTTCCAAAAGGGGCCTCCCATATGCCCCAAAAAAACTTTAATCTCTCCATTTTCCACTTTGAAGGGAAGTATCCCGCTGCTTATCTTCAAAAGAATCTCTTTTTAATTTTCTCCCAAAATTTAGAGCATGGAGCCTTCTTTTCCTCGTAAGAGGGCAAAA
>JALVCR010000251.1 GCA_027009865.1 Campylobacterales bacterium | reverse complement strand
TCATTAATATTTTTAACACAAGGGGATTATCAAAAAGGTTTTGATTATTACAGATACAGATATCATCCAAAACTTAAAAACCGGCAGACAAATATCATCTCTTATGAGAAGCTGTTAAAAAAAGGGGATGATTTTAAAGATAAAAGGATATTTATCTACCGAGAGCAGGGACTTGGGGATATGATTCAGTTTATTAGATTTTTGCCTCTTTTTAGCGAGAAAGCAAGCAAAATTACTCTTAGTATGCCAAAGCCTCTTTTGAGACTGTTTAAATATAATTTTGGCTCTTTGAATGTCTCTTTTGAGGAGGAGATGGCTGATTTTGACTATCATTTTCCTTTGATGGAAGCTGCTTTTATTTTGAATCTGCAAAAGGAGAATATTCCCTTTAGAGACTCTTATTTAAGAGTTGATTTAAAAGACTCTTTAGAGTATAAAAAGAGATTTATCAAGGATTCTTCCAAGCTGAAAGTTGGAATCGTTTGGAGAACCAATCTTTTAGACAGTGAGGATATAGTTACAAAAATCAGATCAAAATCAAAAAGAGAGATTCCTTTGGATCAATTTGTCAAGTATTTGGATTTTAAAGATATAGAACTTTTCTCCCTGCAAAAGAATGAGACAAAAGAGGAGAAGCAGTTTTTAAAAAGCAAAAATATAGTATCTTTGGATGATACTTTGAAAGATTTTTATGATACCGCTTTGGCCATAGATAATTTGGATATGGTTGTGTCAATCGATACTTCGGTAGTTCATTTAAGCGGGGCTATGGGCAAAAAAACTTTTGTGCCTCTGCCTTTTAATAATGATTGGAGATGGGGAGAAGGAGAGGGAAGATCTAATTGGTATGAGAGTGTCTCTCTTTTTAGACAAGATGAAAATAGAGATTGGAATAAGCCTTTGGGTGAAATTAGAGATAAGTTAGAGGAGATTTTAAAAAGATAATTATCTGTTGCAGATAATTGCATAAGGACAGTATCTGCATTTTGCCATATCGTCTGTTTTTGAGAAATTTATCTCCTTTTCTTTGAGAAGTTTGAGTTTTTCATCAAATAGTTGTAATTTTTCATCAAAAAAATCCTCTTTTACAAGTGTTCCGCTCTCTATATCGTAGTAATAAAGCTCCTCTATCGGAAAATATTTTTCAAAAATTCTATAATATATTTGAAGTTGAAAATTTGTATCTTTTTGAAGCGAGTTTTTGGAGATTTTTGGAATTTTTCCGCTTTTGTAATCTATTATATAAAATTTACCGTCCCTTTCGTCTATTCTGTCAACTTTGCCGTAAAATATGAAATTATCATAAACATTTTTCCTCTCTTCCTCTAAAAACTTTATTTCAAATCCCTCTTTTTGCCTTTGTATCTCTTTTTTTGCGAAATTGTGCAGTTTTTTTATCCATAAATCTATCGATAATTTTAATATATCCTCATCTTTTGTTAAACCGTATAGAATTTGGCGCAGTTTCTCAAGCAAATCCTCTTCGTTTTTAAAAGAACTGTAATTTTTATATAGCAAAAACAGTCCTTCGTGCAAAAGGATTCCAGTTTTTCTCTCATCCATCTGATCGCTTGGAATTTTGAAATCTTCAAGTTTTTGAATATATCTTAAATAATATTTCCTTTTACAGTCAAGAAAGGTTTTGAATTTCACAGGGGAAAGCTCTATTTTGCTAAAATCGTAATGCTCTATTATCTCTTTGCTTGGAAGAGTCTCTCTTTTATGGGATGTAAACAAAATCTCATTTAGTTTTGATTCATGAATATTCTCTTTTTTTAAATTTTTTATCTCAAAAAGAAACCTTGGCAGAGGATTTTGCTCATTTTCCACTAAGGTAATGGAGCTTTTTTTCGCTTTTTTTAAAAGCTCTATAATATGGTGTTTTTGAATATTTTGAAACTCTTTGGAAGTTAGCATATTGGTTTTCGCTCTTATTGCGCTGGATAAAAACATATCGTTA
>JALVCR010000250.1 GCA_027009865.1 Campylobacterales bacterium | reverse complement strand
TGATGCTCTCAAGCAAATAAAAGAGAAAAAATATTACAAAAAGTATTTTAATGAAAATAAAGATATCTACTTAATTGGCATAAATTTTGACAGCAAAGAGAGAAATATCAAAAGTTTTGAGTGGGAGAGGGTATAAAAACTAATTGTTCTGAAAAAATTTATTCTGCTATAATAAATCTATGATAGATCCTTCTTCAATAGAGAATTTAAAATCAAGAATCGATATAGTTGATGTTATCGGAAGTTATATAGAGCTTAAAAAAAGCGGAGCTAATTTTAAGGGGCTTTGTCCTTTTCACTCTGAAAAGACTCCAAGTTTTGTAGTCAGTCCCGCAAAGCAGATTTACCACTGTTTTGGATGCCATGCAAGCGGGGATGCGATAAAGTTTGTAATGGATTATGAGAAGCTATCCTATCCGGAAGCTGTAGAGAAGCTTGCTTCGATGTATCATTTCCCTTTAAGCTACACCAAAAGCTCAAATGCCAAAAAAAGCGATATTTTAGAGAGAGTCAAAATATTTTTTGAGAAAAATCTTGAAAATATGAAGACAGCAAAAGAGTATCTTTTAAATAGAGGAGTTTATGAATCTTCTATAGAGAGATTTGAGATAGGTTATGCTCCCTCTTCTTTTGAGTTTTTGGAGTTTTTAAAAAGGGAGGGATTTTCAAAAGATGAGGCTTTAAAATTTGGCCTTTTAGCAAAAGATGAAAACGGAAGGTTTTATGCAAGATTTATAGAGAGAATTATCTTTCCAATTTACGATCAAAGAGGAAATTTAGTCGGCTTTGGCGGAAGAACCATAACAAACCATCCCGCAAAATATATAAACTCCCCTCAAACTGCCTATTTTAACAAATCAAGACTTCTTTACGGATACCATTTGGCTAAAGACAGAATTTTAAGAGAGGGGAAAATTATTGTAACTGAGGGGTATCTTGACGTAATTATGCTTCATCAGGGAGGATTTAAAGAGAGTGTCGCTACTTTAGGAACGGCTTTGACAAGAGAGCATCTTCCTCTTCTTAGAAAAGGAAATCCAAAAGTTATATTGGCTTATGACGGGGATAGAGCTGGAATTGAGGCGGCTTTCAAAGCTTCAAAGATGTTAAGCCTAAGCTCGATTGAGGGGGGAGTTGTAATTTTTGAAGGTGGAATGGATCCTGCTGATATGGTAAAAGAGGGGATGGTTTCCAAGTTAAAAAAGCTCTTTTTAAATCCAAAACCTTTTGTAGAGTTTGTTTTGGAAAAAATTGTTTCAAAATTTGATATAAACAAGCCTTATGAAAAAGAGGAAGCTTTAAAAGAGGCCAAAATTTATCTATCTTCTCTTTCCGAGATATTAAGGGAGGAGTATAAAGGTTATCTCGCCTCTTTGCTTAAAATAGATCCCTCTTTAATTCGCTTTAGAAGGAAAAGAGAAAATCTCTCTTTAAAAGAAGAGAAAAAAGAGGATATCTCCGAGCTTGCTTTGATTAAAACTCTTTTGTCAAATCCAAATCTAATAGATGAGGTTTTAGATTTGATTGATTCTTCGATGTTTTCAATACATAAAGAGGAGTTTTTGCTTTTGATAGAGGGAAAAACAGATGATCCAAGACTTTTGGAAATAGAGATAAGAGACGATATCAAGGAGTATAATAAAGAGGATTTAAAAAAGCAGCTTTCATTTTTTCTTATAAAATATTATAATGGCGTATTAAAAAAAGTTATCAAATCCTCTCTCTCTTTTGAGGAGAGGAGTTTTTTGATAAGAAAGATAAGAGACAAAATAGAGAGATTAAAAAAAGGAGAGCTTGTAGCCTATGAAAGCTTTGGCGCTATTTAGCGGAGGACTTGACAGTATGCTTGCGGTTAAACTGATAAAAGAGCAGGGAATAGACGTCATTGCCCTTTTTATCGATACCGGATTTTCAAGCACGAAGGAAAAGAGAGATATTTTAAAAAAAAGAGCCAAAATGGCCGGGG
>JALVCR010000249.1 GCA_027009865.1 Campylobacterales bacterium | reverse complement strand
GGAGGGTTTTTAACCTTTACTCTAACAAGCGGAAGCGGAACTTTGATAAAAGTTAATGATGCAAGATATTTTACAGATGGTTTTGGAGTAAAAGAGGGCGATAAAATTAGAGTCGGAGACAATCCAACCGTTAGGGTAATTGGGGTGGATTATTCAAGAAATGAGATAAGAGTCAATAATTCCATCTCTTGGAACAGAGGAGACGGGGTTAGTTACGATTATGAAGGAAGCGCTCCAAATATTGGAGCTAAATAAAGGGGATTTTTCCTCCTTTATCTTATTATGGAAAACTCTTCTATAGCGTTTGGATTTTCGGTGTCTTTTGTATATTTCCACTTATCTTTATGAAGATTATTAAATATTTTTAAGGCAAGTTCAAAATCTATTTCAAAATCGCTTGCCGTTTGAAATATCGTTTTGCCAGATAGCATAGCCTCTTGAATTTTTATAAGTTCCTCTTTAGATATGTCCTTTTTCATCTTCTAAACTCCTTCTTCTTTTTGGATAAATCGTCTTTTAGAGCTTTTTTTTTATCTAAATATGATAGAATCTTTTTAAATTTAAGTCTGATTTTACGCATTTTTAGGGAATTTCCTTATAAGGTTACTTGATGAAGAGATTCGAGCTTGTTCAAATAGCAAATTATTTAAAACAATTTAAAAAGATTTTTTCTATCCAGAGAGTCGAAGATACTGTTATAGAGATGGTTTTTGACAAAAAAGAGAAGATATATTTTGATATGAAGAGGGGAAATTCTCTTATATTTTTGGCACAAGATTATAAAAGAAGCAAAATTTACAACGCTCCTTTTGATGTGGTTTTGAAAAAAAAGGTTGCAGGCGCTTTTATAGAAAATATTGAGGTTTTGGAGGGAAATAGAATAATTAGATTTACTCTCTTGCAATCTTTAAAATATAAAAAAGAAAAAATCTATTTGCAGTTTGAATTTACCGGCAGAAATACAAACGTCATAATTGCCGATGAGAATTTGGTAGTTATAGAGGCTTTAAGGCACATAGATAAAAGCGTCTCTTTTAGAGAGATTCAAACCGGAGTTAAATTAAAAGATCTCCCCTCTTTTAAGATAATCGAAAAAGAGAGGGATTTAGGAGATATCAGGGAGTATTTAAAAGAGGCTTACAAAAAGAGGGAAGAGGAGATTTTAATTAGACTAAAAAACCAAAAGCTTCTTTTCCTTGCCAAAAAGAGAGAAAAGCTTGTAAATATTTTAAACAATTTAGAGGATGAAAAGGAGCTTGAGAAAAGAAGCGAGGAGCTTTATTTTAAGGCTTCTTTGATTTTAGCTAATTTGGACTCTATAAAAAATTATCAAAAAGAGATTAAAATCAAGGATTTTGAAGGAAAAGAGATTGAAATCTCTCTTCCCAAAAATGCCAGAACTCCTCAGGAAGCTGCGGATATTATGTTTAAAATGGCTAAAAAACTAAAACAGAAAGCAAAATACAGCCATATAGAGAGAGAAAATTTGATATCTAAAATCTCTTTTTTGGATAAGAAAAGCCAAATTGTAAAAGAGGCTAAAAGCAGCGATGAGATAAATATTTTGTTTCCAAAACAAGAAAAAAGAAGCAAAAAAGAGAGAGATGTAGATTATGAGAGCTACTTTTTTGAAGGCTATAAAATTATGGTCGGAAAGAGCGAGAGGGGAAATATAGAGCTTTTAAAAAGCGCTAAAATGAATGATATCTGGATGCATTTAAAAGATATTCCCTCTACTCATGTTATAATTAGAACTAATAAAAGTAATGTCCCTTTAAACGTTTTAAAATTTGCCGCAAAACTTTGCGTAGATTACAGCGTATCGCAAAAGGGGAGCTATCTTGTCGATTTTACTAAAAGAAGAAATGTCAAAATAAGAGAGAGGGCTTTTGTAAATTATGTAGATTACGATACGTTAAAAATTACAAAGGATTGAAAATGCCAACTCCTATAGAGCAGATACATCTAATTACACAAAATCTTCCGGCTGCTGCGG
>JALVCR010000248.1 GCA_027009865.1 Campylobacterales bacterium | reverse complement strand
AGATACCGCCGGAACTATCGTAAAAGCTGCCAAAGTGCTAAAAGATAAAGGAGCTACAAGCGTTATGGCGTGCTGCACTCACGCGGTTTTAAGCGGCAAGGCTTATGAGAGAATAGAAGAGGGAGAACTTGACGAGCTGGTTGTTACCGATACCATATCTCTTAAAAGAAAAAGCGATAAAATTACCGTTTTAACGGTAGCTCCTCTGTTTGCCGAAGTTATTAGAAGAGTATATCACAACGAAAGCGTAAACGGATTGTTTATATGATGGATAATATTAGAAACTTCTCCATTATAGCCCATATTGATCATGGCAAAAGCACTTTGGCCGATAGGATTATTCAAGAGTGCGGAGCCATCAGCGAAAGAGAGATGAGCTCTCAGGTTATGGATACGATGGATATTGAAAAAGAGCGCGGAATTACTATAAAAGCTCAAAGCGTCAGGTTAAAATATATAAAAGATGGCAAGGAGTATATTTTAAATCTGATAGATACTCCAGGACATGTCGATTTTAGTTATGAAGTTAGCCGCTCTTTGGCTTCAAGCGAGGGCGCTCTTTTGGTAGTTGACGCAAGCCAGGGAGTTGAAGCCCAAACGATAGCAAATGTCTATATAGCTTTGGATAACGATTTGGAGCTTATTCCGGTTATCAACAAAATAGACCTTCCCGCAGCCGATCCCGATAGAGTCAAAGAGGAGATTGAAGAAACAATTGGGCTTGATTGCACCGATGCCATAGAGGTAAGCGCAAAAACCGGACAGGGAATAAGAGAACTTTTGGATGCGATAGTAGATAGAATCCCTCCCCCAAAAGGAGATAAAGAGGCTCCTTTAAAAGCTCTTATATACGATAGCTGGTTTGATAACTATCTTGGAGCTTTAGGACTTATTAGAGTCTATGACGGGGAAGTTAAAAAGGGCGATGAAGTTATGCTTATGGCCACAGGCAAAAAGCATGAAGTTTTGGATTTGATGTATCCCCATCCAGTAAAGCCAAAAAAGACAGATACTATAAAAACCGGCGAGATAGGAATCGTGGTTTTGGGGCTTAAAAATGTAAGGGATATACAAGTCGGAGATACTCTAACTCTTGCCAAAAATCCCACAAAAGAGCCTATTTTGGGATTTGAGCCGGTTAAGCCTTTTGTTTTTGCGGGATTGTATCCGATAGATACGGATAAATTTGAAGATTTAAGAGACGCTTTGGATAAGCTTAAGTTAAATGATGCAAGCATCTCTTATGAGCCTGAGACTTCGGCCGCTTTGGGTTTTGGATTTAGGGTCGGATTTTTGGGAATGCTTCATATGGAAGTTATAAAAGAGAGGCTTGAGAGGGAGTTTAAACTCGATTTGATAGCCACCGCTCCTACGGTTATTTATAAAGTCAAAAAGACAAGCGGGGAGGAGATTACCATTCAAAATCCAAGCGAGCTTCCTTTGGTAAATGAGATAGAGAAGATTTACGAGCCCTATGTCAAGGCTACTATTATTACTCCATCCGAGTTTGTCGGAAATGTAATTACTCTTTTAAATGAAAAAAGAGGCATTCAAAAGAGGATGGATTATTTAAACGAAACAAGAGTTTTGCTTGAGTATGAAGTTCCCATGAACGAGATTTTGATGGATTTTTACGACAGATTAAAGTCGGCTACAAAAGGGTATGCAAGTTTTGATTATGAGCCGATAGGTTATAAAGAGGGGGATTTGGTAAAACTTGACGTAAGAGTAGCTGGAGAGGTTGTGGATGCGCTCTCTATCATTGTTCCAAGAGAGAAGGCTATGTATAGGGGAAGAGAGTTTGTAAAGAAGATGAAAGAGCTTATTCCAAGACAGCTTTTTGAAGTGGCTATTCAAGCAAGCATAGGAAACAAAATAATAGCAAGAGAGACGGTTTCCGCTATGAGAAAAAATGTAACGGCAAAATGTTACGGAGGAGATATAACGAGAAAAAGAAAGCTTTTAGAAAAGCAAAAAGAGGGTAAAAAAAGAATGAAAGCGATAGGGAAAGT
>JALVCR010000247.1 GCA_027009865.1 Campylobacterales bacterium | reverse complement strand
TAAATATAAGTATAAAAAAACTTTTTACTTACAAAATTAACTTTTAGGCATTTTAAATTTATCCAAAATCAAATCCCCTTCTTCGTCAAACCTTGCATAATATAAAATATCTTTTTTTATAGGAAGCCCAACAAGATATCTTAAGGCAAGATTGGCTTGAAGAGAGGCTATAAACATAACTATGGGAGCGGCTATCCCTTTTGGTTTGCTATCGTTTATTTTAAAAGCGTCAAAACTGCTTTTTTCAAAAAAGCAGACATGCCCGTGAAACTCCTCTACCGAGCCGTAAATCCAAGGAATATTTCTCTCTTTAGAAAAAGAGTCTATCTTCTTTCTAACCTCCAAATTATCAGTAGCATCAATTATCAAATCAAGTTTTATATTCTCACTCTCTTGCTCTACAAAATCTTCAAAACTTTTACAATGAGGGTGAACTTTGGTATAAGAGCATCTATCTTCCATAATCTCAGCTAACAGGTGGGCTTTAAATCTACCCTCGTCTCCCTCTTTGAAAGCTATCTGTCTGTGAATATTATGAGCGCTTACTTTATCAAAATCAACCAAATGAAACTCTCCTATGCCGCTTGAGCCAAGAGAGACTCCCAAAGAGCATCCAAGACCTCCGCATCCAATTATCGCAACCTTTTTATCCTGAAGGCTTTTTTGCCTCTCTTTACCCCAAAGCTCTATCTGTCTATAAAAATAGGCCTCAAAAGAAGGCTCCATAAAAGTCCCGGTCGTATCTATCATATAAGCTCCCTTTTTAAAAGATGATTTCTAAATCCCCACGCTTTCTTTGCGTAAGAGGCGTTTTTTTTGAAAATATCGGCTATTAACATCTCCTCTTTATTTCCAAGATAAGAATCCATTCTTCCATCCGGGCATATAAGAGAGCTGTTTCCGTAAAATTCCCACTTTCCGTTTTGATCTTTATATTCGCCTATTCTGTTGACTCTGAGTATATAAACTCCGTTTAAAAAGGCTCTTGTTCTTAAAATCATATTCCATTTATCGCGAGAGTTGAAAGTAGAAACAGAAGGGATTAAAACGCAATCTACATTTTTCTTAAGAAAATTAATCCAGATTGGATCAAAATGTATTTCAAACCCAAAAATCACTCCAAATTTCACTCCGTCAACCAAAAAAGTCATAAACTCAAGATCTTTTTTTACCTCATTATCAAAAAACTCCTCTTCATTCCAATGCCTGTAGTTAATCAAAAAGTTTTGATAATAGTATCTAATGGAATTGGGAGAGAATTTAGCTATCACTTTATACTTTTTATCCCCTTTAAATAAAATCAAAGGAGCAATAATAATTATGTTATGCTTTTTGGATAGATCTTTTAAAATTTTAATTTTATGGTTTGATTGCTCCTTTACCATAGAGAGAGTCATCTTCTCTATCTCTTTAAAAAAACTGTTTAAAACATACTCTCCCAAAACGACTACTTTTACATTATCTCTTTTGCAAGCTCTAAGATAATAATCTATCTTCGCATCGCTCATAGGAAGAGTGGCAAGCTGAAGGGCGGCTACTTTAATCATTTTAATCTTTATTCTTTAGTTCTTCAAACTCAAGTTTAGCCTTCTCTAAAAGAAGACTTGCCTCTTTTAAAGCTTTCATCCCCTCTTTATACTTTTTCATCCCCTCGCTTAGAGTAATTTCGGGATTCATAAGAGAGTTTAAAATCTCTTTTGCCTTCTCTATCTTCTTCTCAAAATCGCTGCTTTTCATAATTACCTCTCCAAAATATCTTTAACATAATCTTTAAACTTATCCACTTCCACCAAAAAGGCGTCATGCCCGTAATCGCTATCTATACATCGGTATTCGCATAAGCTCTCTTTACCGATTTTTTTCATTGTTTCATAAATTTTTTCCATCTCATATGGCAAAAATAGAAGATCGTTTTTAAAAGATATTAAATAGAGCATGTTTTTCACTCTATCTAACGCATCCTCTAACGAATCGTAATTTCTGCTTATATCAAAAATATTTATAGCTTTTGTTATATAAAGATAACTTAAAGGATCAAACCATGATATAAAATTATAACCGTTATAATCAAGATATCTCTCTACCTGAAAACGTCCAAAAAGCTCATACAATCCGTCCGTTTCTACATAGTTTCTTCCAAACTTCCTTCTCATTGAATCTGGGCTTAGATAACTTATATATCCGCTCATTCTGCCTATAGCAAGCCCTGACATTACTCTTTTTTTTATCTCTTCTGGGTCATAATTTCCGTTTTGAAAGAGAGGATCTTTAATAATTGCTTCTCTTGCAACTTTATTAAAAGCTATCGCCCAAGGCTGAGTAGCGTAAGTGGCGGCTAAAACTATCGCTTTTTTCGCAAAAGAGGGATACTCCACAGCAAACGTTAAAGCCTGCATTCCCCCCATTGAACCGCCTATTACGGCATGAGCTTCATAAATTCCAAGCCTATCGAATAAAATTCTTTGAGCCTTTACCATATCTTTAATCGTTATGACGGGAAATTTTAATCTATATCTTTTTAAAGAGGGATACATTTCACTCATAGGACCGGTAGAACCAAAACAGCTTCCTATTACGTTTGAACAGATTACAAAATATTTATCCGTATCGATCGTTTTACCACTTCCTATCATCAAATCCCACCAGCCAGGCTTCCTGTCTCCCTCATAATAACCCGCCGCGTGGTGGCTTCCAGTTAACGCATGACAAACAACTATTACGTTGCTCTTATCTTCATTTAACTCGCCGTAAGTCTCATAAACTATCTCATACGGCTCCAAAATACGGCCGCTCTCTAAATAAAGAGGAGTTGTGAAAACCTCTTTTTTCGTTTCTATTTTCAACTTTAATCCCGTATTAAGTTTTTTAAGAAAGCAGATTATACATTTTTTAAGATAAGTATCTCTTTATCCGGCAAATCGCTAAAAAGAGAAAAAGGTTCCACTTTTTCAAGTTCCAAAGAGCTTATTTTCTCTATATCTTTCGGCAAATAAAAATATTGAACTATTTGAGCACTCTCTTTTTTATAACACTCGCCTCTCTTTTCAAAAAGAGAGATATCCGTTATCAGTTTTTCATCTTCAAATTCAGCATCTATAGCTAAAAATTTTTCATCTTCATCTTTTATCATACTGCCTGCTGTAACTTCCTCAAATCCATATTTTGTATTTATATCTGCTATAAAGAGAGCCTCTTTTTTTAAAACCTTTTTTAAATCTCTGAAAAATTCAGCCAGCTCTTTTTCATTCATATAATTTAACACATCCCCGATTGAAACAGCACAGGAGAAAGTTTTATTAAAATTTTTTAAATCATTTTTAACTTCAAAACCCTCTTTTAAAGCCTTGTTTAGGAAAAAACCGCTCTTTTCAACTCCCGCTGTTTCATATCCCAAACTTTTAAGACGTTTTAGAAACTCGCCTCTTCCAAAACCGATTTCCAAAACATCCTTTGGCTTATAAATATCTAAAATCTCCAAATATCTATCATAAAGCCTCTCATACTCTTTATAAAAACCTATTAAAGGCTCGATTTTTGCGTATAAATCCAAAGAGTTCAAACTATAGCCACCGCCTCTATCTCTATTAAAGCATTTTTTGGAAGAGTCTTTACAGCTACAGTGCTTCTTGCAGGTTTATGATCTTTAAAAAAGCTCTCGTAAACTTCGTTTACAATGGCAAAATCATCCATATTGGCCAAAAAAATGGTAGTTTTTACAACTTTTTGCAAAGAGCTTCCAGCCTCTTTTAAAACAAAAGAGAGATTTGTTAAAACCTGCTTTGTCTGCTCTTTTATATCACCGTTTAAAAACTCTCCGTCTGGTTTTAAAGCAATCTGACCGGAGGTATATATCATATTTTCAACTTTAACCGCTTGAGAATACGGCCCTATCGCAGCAGGCGCATTTTTTGTGCTGATATACTCCATCAACTTCCTTTTTATAAATATTTAAAATTTCCAACAAAATTATATCATAGTATTTATATAACTGATGTTACGCATTGAAAGAGAATATAAATAAGGGAAAGTTCTAAATTGAACGAAAACTTTACAATTTTAGCATAAAAATTTTATGTTAGCCGAAGGCTAAAAAAGTGCACCAAACCCCGAAGGGGCGCTTTAGCGTTTGCACTTTTTAATAAAATTTTTATGCGTTTGCAACGCAAAAAATTGTAACTCATTTGAGTGAAATTTAGAATCTTTCCCTTAAAGTGCGTAAGGTCAGTTATATAAAAAATTACCTCTAAAAAGCTTTTTAACAAAAAATATTTTTTTGTTATAATCAAAAAAAAAGGAGGGTTAAAATGGAGATAGAAAAATTAAAAAAAATAATTTTCAAAGAGATAGAGAAAATTAATCAAAGAGTGGTGGAGATAAGGCATGATTTGCATATGCATCCTGAACTCTCAGGCAAAGAGGAGCATACAAAATACCTTGTAAAAGGGGTTTTGGAAGCTTATGGATATGAGATAAAAGAATCAAACAGACATTTTGGAGTGATAGCAAATTTAAAACCTTGCAAAGAGGGAGAACCTATTATTGCAATTAGAGCCGACATGGACGCTTTGCCAATAGAAGAGAGAACAAAAAAACCATACGCTTCAAGAGAGAAAGGAATTATGCACGCTTGCGGACATGATAGCCACACCGCAATTGCTTTGGGATGCGCTATGGCAATGGCTTCGGTTAAAGATAAGATAAAAGGGAATATCAGATTTATTTTCCAGCCCTCCGAAGAGAGCAAAGAGGGAGGAAGCCTTCAAATGATAGAAGACGGGGCGCTTGATGGAGTTAAGATGATTTTTGGACTTCATGCCTATCCATATTTAAAAACCGGCCAAATAGGGTATAAATATGGAGTGATGATGGCATCGGCTGATATTTTTACGATAGAGATTTTTGGAAAAGCATCCCACGGGGCAAGACCGCATGAAGGAGTAGATGCTATTTTGGTAACGTCTCTTATAGTAAATTCGATAAATCATATAGTATCAAGAAGGATAGACCCTCTCCATCCAGCCGTCATCTCTCTTGGCACAATAAAAGGGGGAACAGCTTCAAATATCATTTGTGATCATGTAGTCTTAACAGGAACAGTTAGAACCGTAAACGAAAAGGTAAGATACTCAATTCCCAATATGATGGAAGAGTCGATAAAAGGAATTTGCAAATCGATGGGAGCTACATACAATTTTAATTATGTTTACGGACAGCCAGAACTCATAAACGATAAAGAGGCTACCGATATCGTCGTAGAATCTGGCAAAGAGGTAGTGGGAGAAGAAAATTGCATAGATTTAGTAGATCCGGTAATGGGAGGGGAAGATTTTTCAGAATATCTAAAAATAGTAAGGGGATCCTTTTTTAGGCTTGGAACATGCAACGAAGAGAAAAAGACATGCGAGCCTCAGCACAACAGCCGATTTGATGTAGATGATGACGCTTTGCAAATTGGAATGAAAATGCTCTCTTTATCAGCTTTGAAAGCTTTAGAAAGGATAAAAGATGAAAAATAGCGTAATTATAAAAATCCCCTCCAAAATGGAATATTTTATAGTAGTTAAAAAAGCAATAAAAGAGATTTCAAAAAAAAGTAAATTTACAAAAGAAAACATCGAAAATATCATCGAAGCTGTCAGAGAATTGGTAGAAAACGCTATAAAACACGCCTACAAACTAAATGAAGGGATAGTAGAGGTTGATATTATTGAATTTGAAAACGGCCTTAGAATAGATGTAAGAGATTGGGGAGAGCCTATGTCTTGGATAAAGACAAGAGCTGTTCCCATAAACCTAAAGGAGGATAAAGGATTTAACAGAGTTTATAAACTTGTAGATCAATTTGAATTTTATAATCTTGGAAAAGAGGGCAAAAAGTTTTCCATTATCAAATTTCTACAATCGCATGGAGAGAAGATAGAACATCTTAAAACCGCTCAGCCTACCCAAGTTAAAGAGGGAGAGATAATTATTAGAAAGTTTCAAAAAGGAGACGAAGAGGCTATAGCAAAACTGATATATAGAAATTACGGTTATACCTATCTAAAAGATCTCTTCTACTTTCCAAAAAAGATTTTAGAAAACGAAAACAAAAAAATATATTCGGTAATAGCCCAAATAGATGATGAGATAATTGGCCATTTTGCCCTAATAAAATCAAAAGATTCAAATATTGCTGAAGTTGGAGTGGTAGTTGTAGATCCCAGATACAAAGGAAGAGGCATTATGGGAAAAATGTTTGATAAACTTATAAGTTGGGCAAAAGAGCTTAAGTTTGACGCAATTTTTGGAGAAGCGATAATGTTTCACCCCTTCAGCCAAAAAAGCAACCTCTCTCACGGATTTTGTGAAACGGCTTTGGTACTTGGAAGAGTAAACGAAGATACCTCTATAAAAGATAATACCATCTCACAAAAACAAGAAAGAGGCTCCGTGCTGATAGGATATAAAATTTTCAATCCTTTAATTAAAAAGATTCATATACCTTTAAAATATGCAGACAAAATAGAAGAGATTTACTCAAAATGCAACAATCTTTCTTACAAAAAGCTTCCAACCTCCTCAAAAAGAGATGAGCATACCAAATTTGCCTATTTTAACGATCCTCTCTCAAATACGGCTGTCTTGGTGATAGACAAAGCGGGAGAGAAATTTGAAGAGAAATTTGATGTTTTGCTTGAATATGCAAGAAACAAACATAGCGATATGATTTATGCCGATATAAACTTAGAAACAATCGAGTGTATCGATGATGTGGTATCGTTTTTAAACAAAGAGAGATTTTTCTTTAGCGGAGTGATGTTTTTAAAGCATAAAAATATGGATTACTTAAGATTGCAATACACCCACAGCGATAAGATCGGCAAAAAAAATGTTCTTTGCTATAGCGATTTTTGCAAGAGCTTGTTTGAATATATAAAAAAAGATGAAAAGAGAGTAAAAATTCTTAAAAAGAGGGAGTTTTGAGAGAAACTTTCTCTGTCTTTTTTATAAACTAATAATTTCTCCTCTTTTAGATTAGAAAAAATTCATTTAATTTTTAAAAAATTCTTGAAATTAAATATTTATAAGTAAATTTTAATTATTTTAGTAATATAATATTAATACATCAAAATTATATAAGGAGGAGAAAATGGGCGACGGTAAATGTAGATGTAAAAAGGAGTTTAGGCTTGAGCAAACGGTACATGAAAACCACAAATATTGCTGTAAAGAAGGAGAATGTTTCGATCCTTGTAAATTTTTAAGAAATATGACAAGCAATACTCAAAACTCCTGTAATTTACAACCTTGCATGTCAATAGAATGGGGAGATGGTTCAAATGATCATTTGGAAACAGATGATGTGGAAGTTTTGTGCCTTAAATTTAAAAATTGCTTCAAAGAAATAAGTTTCGAGAATGTCAAAATTAATAATATAAGTATTACTCCAAATGACATTTTACCTGATCACACACCAAGCATTATGATAAAACCAGATTGTGAGATATGCTTTGGAAATATAGCTCCTTGCAAAGAGGAAAGTAGAGAAGTAGTCTTAATAACAAGAGGTGCAAAAGCTCAAACTTATATAATTCATGTTTATTTTAGCTATAAAGTATGCGGAACTGAATGTAAAAAAGCAGCTGATTTCAAACTTCCTCTTGTCGCAAGCTAAAGCCTTTTGGCTTTGGCTTTAAATAAATACGCTAATTTTTATATAATTTTACCCATATCTGACACTTCATACAATTTATTTTCACTAATTAAAAAATTTTACTTTTAACAGTAAGCTATACCGAAGGGAAAATAGGATATAGATATAATTTAAAAGAGATAAAAAGGAAAAGCAAATGGATTTTACAAAATATTTGCCGGCAGATGTTCCTGCTAAAAAAGAAAAAGAATTTTTAAAAAATTTTAAAAAAGCCACAGGCGGAAGTGGAAGGCTTATGCTTTTTGCAGGAGATCAAAAGGTAGAACATTTAAATAATGATTTTTTTGGAGAAGGAATACCTCCCGAAGATAACGATCCAGAACATCTTTTTAAAATAGCTTCACTTTCAAATATAGGCGTTTTTGCTACCCAATTTGGATTGATAAGCAAATATGCAAGAGATTACAAAGATATTCCATATCTTATCAAACTAAATTCAAAAACAAATTTAATCCCTTACACCGATAAAGATCCTTACTCAAAACAGTGGTTAAGTGTCAAAGATATTGTTAAATTTAAAAAAGAAAACAGTTTAAATATACTTGGGGTAGGATATACAGTTTATCTTGGAAGCGAGTATGAACGTGAAATGCTACGAGAAGCCGCAAATATAGTCCACCAAGCTCACCAAAACGCTCTTTTGGCAGTTTTATGGATATACCCAAAGGGAAAATATGTAAAAGATGAACATGATGGACATCTAATCGCGGGGGCTGCTGGAGTTGGAGCCTGTTTGGGAGCTGATTTTATAAAACTGAAAGTTCCCTATAAAGATGGAAAACTTGATATAAAAGCGTTAAGAGAAATTACTACCGCAGCAGGAAGATCAGGAGTGCTTTGTGAAGGGGGAAGCAAAATTGATAAAAAAGAGTTTTTAAAAGAGTTATATGAGCAAATTCATGAAGGAGGAACCAGAGGAAACGGCACAGGCAGAAATATCCATCAAAGAAAATTAAAAGAAGCTATAAAAATGGCAAATGCAATTTATGATATAACAGTTAATAATAAAACGCCTAATCAGGTAGATATATAAATAAAAGGCAGATAAATATGTCAAAACTTATACTTGTAAGACACGGTCAAAGCGTTTATAATCAAAAAAACATTTTTACCGGATGGACAGACATTGAGCTTAGCCTGCAAGGAGAAAAGGAGGCAAAGCAAGCTGGAGAACTTTTGAAAAAAAATATGATATACCCTGATATTTGCTTTACATCCTGGCTTAAAAGAGCTATTCACACTACTCAAATAATTTTAAAAGAGTTAGAGTGGGAACATATAGACGTATGTAAAAGCTGGAAACTAAATGAGAGACATTATGGAGCTTGGCAAGGCAAAAATAAAGAAGAGATTAAAAAAAATGTAGGTGAAAAGATATTTTCAAGTATTAGAAGAGGATATGAGACTCCCCCGCCTCCTCTTAAAGAAAATGATAAAAGATTACCTATTTTTGAGAAAAAATATCAAAATATCGATCCACATTTACTTCCAAAAAGTGAATCTTTAAAAGATACTCAAAGAAGAGTCCTAAACTACTACTTTGAAAAAATCGTTCCATTTTTAGCTCAAAATAAAGATGTCTTAATCAGCGCTCATGGAAACTCTTTGAGAGCTTTAGCTATGTATATAGAAAATATAGATAAAAATACTATAATGGAATATGAAATACCAACAGGAGAGATTATAATATATAATTTTGACAATATATTGAAACTAAACAGTAAAATCATTCTAAAATCTAAGCTTCCTACATCTCCTCCAAATAAAATATAAAAATTTTTTAAGCTTCTATTGCCTTTTTCAAATCCTCTATCAAATCAGCACTATCTTCCAATCCTACGCTAAGCCTTATCAACCCTTCTGCAACTCCCGCGGCGGCAAGCTCTTTTTTGGAAAGCTGCTGATGAGTGGTGCTTGCTGGATGAGTAATAATCGATTTGCTATCTCCGATATTTGTAACTATAGAGAAAATCTCTACATTATCCACTATCTTTTTAGCCTCTTTGAAACTTTCAACCTCAAAGCTTAAAAGTCCGCTGCACCCTTTTTTAAGATATTTCATAGCAAAAGGATAATTTTCATCGCTTTTTAAACAAGGATAATGAACTTTTTTTACTTTCGGATGCGAATTTAAAAACTTGGCTATCAAAAAAGCATTTTTTGAGTGCTCTCTCATTCTAATATCCAAAGTCTCCAACCCTTGAATAAAAAGCCAGGAATTAAAAGGGCTCAAAACGGCTCCCATATCTCTTAAAAGAGAGAGTCTCGCTCTAAGAGAGAATGGAGGAAAAGAGGTTTTCGTAAAAACAAGCCCATGATAGCTCTCATCCGGTTCATTAAAAACTAAATATCTCTCATTATCTTCTATTTTTTTACCCGCCTTTTGGCTCTCTATCAAAACCCCGCCTATTGCAAGGCCTTGTCCCGTTATATATTTGCTTGCGCTATGCACAACAACATCGCATCCGTAATCGATAGGTTTAAAAAGAGAGGGAGTAG
This sequence comes from Campylobacterales bacterium, assembly GCA_027009865.1. Lineage (GTDB taxonomy): Bacteria > Campylobacterota > Campylobacteria > Campylobacterales > JAADDG01 > JAADDG01. The sequence continues at coordinate 13,550 of JALVCR010000247.1, read as the reverse complement.
CGACGGTATTATCACAAATTGAAATTATTTCATATTTGTCTGCAATATTGCATATTCCCTCTATATCGGCTACATCAATGCTTGGATTTGAAATAGATTCAAAAAGAATCGCTTTTGTATTTTTATCTATCAGCTTTTCAATCTCTTCTGGCTTATGGGGATCAAAAAATTTTGCTTCTATTCCAAATCTCTTTAGCGTATGAGTCAAAAGAGTAACGCTGCCTCCGTAAAGTTTTGCGGAAGCTACGATATTATCTCCAGCTTTGGCCACATTTACCAAAGAGTAAAATATAGCGCTCATTCCGCTTGCGGTGGCCAAAGCCGCAACGCCGCCCTCTAAAGAAGCGATTCTCTTTTCAAAAACGTCGGTAGTGGGATTTGAAATTCTCGTATAAATATTTCCCACATCCCTAAGAGCAAACAAATCGGCCGCATGCTCTACACTCTCATACTCATAAGCGGTGCTCATATATATAGGAACCGCCATTGTTTTTTGAATATCTTTTATATAACCTTCGTGAATCGCTTTTGTCTTATCTTTCATTTTATCTCTCTATATATGATAGTTTGGCGCTTCTTTTGTTATGATAACGTCATGCACATGACTCTCTTTCAGACCTGCCGTAGTTATTTTCACAAATTCGGCTTTATTTTTAAAATCTTTTAAATCTTTTGCTCCGACATATCCCATCGAAGACCTAAGCCCTCCAATTAACTGATGAATTACGTTTTTCATCTTTCCTCTATAAGGAACCCTTCCCTCTATGCCTTCTGGCACAAGTTTTTCTGTAGCGGTTCCCTCTTGAAAATATCTATCGGTGCTTCCCTTTTGCATAGCTCCGATACTTCCCATACCTCTGTAATTTTTATACTGTCTTCCCTGATAGATAACAAGCTCTCCCGGACTCTCTTCCGTTCCGGCAAGCAAGCTTCCTATCATTACCGAACTTGCTCCAACAGCCAAAGCCTTAGCCACATCTCCGGAATATTTTATTCCCCCGTCAGCAATTACCGGAATTTCATATCTGTCAGCTACTTCCACACACTCTTCAATAGCTGAAATCTGAGGAATACCAACTCCCGCTACAATTCTTGTCGTGCATATGCTTCCAGGCCCTATTCCAACCTTAATAGCGTCAGCCCCGGCTCTTATCAAATCCTCGGCAGCCTCGGAAGTGGCTATATTTCCGGCAATTACATCTATTTCAAATTTATCTTTTATAGCTTTTACGGTATCGATTATTCCTTTTGAATGTCCGTGAGCAGAATCCAAAACCAAAACATCAACCCCAGCTTCCACCAAAGCTTTTGCTCTGTCTATCTGATTTACGCCTATAGCCGCTCCGACTCTTAATCTTCCATATTTATCTTTATTGGAGTTTGGATATTCCCTTCTCTTTTTTAAATCTTTTATAGTTATAAGTCCGACAAGCTCTCCCTCTTCATCAATAATAGGAAGTTTCTCTATTTTATTTTTATGAAAAATCTTCTCGGCTTCATCCAAAGTAACTCCCTTTGGAGCGGTAATTAAAGGAGCTTTTGTCATTACCTCTTTTACAAGCTTGTTTTTATCCGTTTCAAATCTAAGATCCCTGTTTGTCAAAATTCCAACAAGCTTTCTATTCTCATCCACTACCGGAAAACCGGAAATTCTATATTCGGCCATTAAATCCAAAGCCTCTTTTATAGTGGAGTAAGGCTTTAGAAAAATAGGCTCCAAAATTATTCCGCTTTCGCTTTTTTTAACTATTCTAACCATTTTAGCCTGAGTTTTAATATCCATATTTTTATGGATTATTCCAATTCCCCCAAGCCTTGCCATCGTAATTGCGGCTCTATGCTCGGTAACCGTATCCATCGCAGCTGAGACTATTGGAATATTCAAATCTATATTTTTTGTAAGCTTTGTCTTTACATCCACCTCTTTTGGCAAAACTTCAGAATATTTAGGAACCAAAAGAACATCTTCGAAAGTTAGTGCCTCTTTTCTTATTCTCATCCAAAATTCCTTTTAAGATAAAATATTCTCTAAGCCCAAAGCGCCGTCAAAGAGCGTCTGCTCATCGAAAGCTTTGGCTATAAACTGAGCGCCTATTGGAAGATTGTTTTCATCCTTTCCTATAGGTAAAGATATGGCTGGAAGTCCGGCAAGATTTACAGAGATTGTGTAAACGTCGCTTAAATACATCTCTAAGGGATCTTTTTTGCTTCCAAATTCAAAAGCAACGCTTGGAGTTACTGGAGTATATATCAAGTCAGCTTCGCTTAAAATCTCTTCAAACTGCCTTTTTATAAGATGTCTGGCTTTTTGAGCCTTGATATAGTAAGCGTCATAATATCCGCTGCTTAAAACGAAAGTTCCAAGAAGTATTCTTCTTTTTACCTCTTCTCCAAATCCCTCTTTTCTTGTTAGTTTATACATCTCTTTTAAATTTGAGCTCTTGGCTCTGTATCCGTATCTAACTCCGTCAAATCTGCTTAAATTAGCGCTTGCTTCCGCGGTTGCCACAATATAGTAGGTAGCTACGTCATATTTGGAATCCAACATATTTTTATAAACTATCTTATGCCCCGCTTTTTCTAATTCCCTAACAGATTCATTAAAAGCCTTTTGAATCGAAGGAGAAGCCTCTTTTAAATAGTTCTCTATAACCGCAATCGTAAATTTTCTATCCCCGTTTAGCTTATTAGAAATTTTCTCATAAGGGATATTGGCGCTTGTAGAGTCTTTGGGATCGTATCCTTTGATTATATCAAAAAGTATCGCCGCATCCTCCACATTTTGGGTTAAAGGGCCTATTTGATCCAAAGAGCTTGAAAAAGCGGTAAGCCCGTATCTGCTAACGGTTGAGTAGGTAGGCTTCATCCCCACGCATCCGCAAAAAGCGGCCGGCTGTCTTATGCTCCCTCCCGTATCGCTTCCCAAAGCCGCTATCGCTATACCGGCTCCAACTGCCGCAGCGCTCCCTCCGCTGCTTCCGCCCGGCACCCTGTTATGATCATGCGGATTTAGAGTCTTTCCATAAAAACTTGTCTCAGTCGAGCTTCCCATCGCAAACTCGTCCATATTGCATCTTCCAAAAGGAGTAAGCCCAAAATTTAACATCTTTTCAATTACCGTAGCGTTATAGGGAGCTTTGTAACCTTGCAAAATCTTTGAAGCGCAAGTTATACTCCATCCCTTTACCTGAATATTATCTTTTATGGCAATAGGAACTCCATCACTATAATCGTTTATCTCCTCCCCAGTAAGCTGCTCTACGTAAGCTCCTATCTCTTTTTTCTCTTCTATCGCTTTTTTTAAATCTTTTTTAACTTCTCTAAGCTCCTCTTTTGGAAGAGATAAAGCTTCTTTTAAAGTTATCACTTATTCTCCTTCATCTTCTTTGTTTTATAATTTACAGCCAAAATTCCAATAGCCGTAACAAACAGCAAAACAGCTATAGTAATTATAATAAAACTCATTGAAACCGGTTTAGTTAGATCCGGCATTTAACACCTCTTGACATCTTTTACAAAGCGCATTTTCCTCATTGGCTTTATATTTCCAGCATCTTGGACATTTATATTTATTGCTGTAATATATCTCAAATTTATCCCCATTCACTTCAAAAACGCCCAAAGGATTCTCTTCATCTTTATCTATAATTTTGCTTACGGTAAACCAATCCTCAGCTTCCGCGCATCCAAGTTTTTTAAGCTCTAAAGAGTAGGTGCTTATTACAAGCTCCAAAGTGGATTTTATCTTTTTCTCTTTTTTCAAGCTATCCACTATCTCAAAAAATTTCTCTCTTGCTTCTATCAAATACTCTTCATTTAAATCGCTTTTAACCTCTCCTATCGGAGTGTATAAAAGATCTGTAAAATCTTTTTTATCTTTCTTTATAGTATCAGGAGCATGTTCTAAAATCTCATCTGCGGTATAAGTTAAAACGGGAGCTATCAAAGAGAGCATCTTTTCGGCAATCAGACTCATAGCGCTTTGGGCTGAAAGCCTTGATAGAGACTCTTTTGCGTCGCAATAGAGCCTATCTTTTGAAATATCCAAATATATTCCGCTTAGATAAACGGTTATAAAATTATTAAGCAAAGATAAAGCTTTGGCAAACTCATACTCCCTTAAATTTCTCTCCACTTCATCAAAAATACTTTTTGCCTTTTTTACTATCCATCTATCAAGCTCTCCCATCTCTTCAATAGAAATTGGATTTTCAAGATCGTTTACATTTGCCAAAAGAAATCTGAAAGTATTTCTTATTTTTCTATACTGCTCGCTTATTTGCTTTAAAATATTATCGCTTATTTTAAGATCGCTTGTATAATCGCTCATAGCAACCCACAATCTTAAGATCTCACTTCCATATTTTTTCAAAATATCCTGAGGAGCGACAACATTTCCTTTCGATTTGCTCATCTTCTCGCCCTTCTCATCGACTGTAAATCCGTGAGTTACTATCGATTTGTAAGGAGCTTTAAATTCGCAAGCCGAACTTAAAAGAAGAGAGCTTTGAAACCATCCCCTATGCTGATCGCTTCCCTCGCAATACATAGAAGCGGGATACTCCCCGGCATCATAAACTTTTGATTTTAAAACAGCATTCCAAGTGCTTCCGCTATCAAACCATACATCCAAAATATCTGTAACTTTTTCCAAATCGTCAGGATTATAGCCGCTTCCGGGATATAAAAGATCTTTTATATCCATGCTCCACCAAGCGTCAGCTCCTCTTTGCTCAAAAATCATAGCTATGAAATTTAAAACCTTCTCATCCAAAATAACTTCGCCGCTTCTTTTGTCTCTAAAAAAGGCTATCGGAACTCCCCAGTCTCTTTGTCTTGAGATACACCAATCAGGACGGTTTTCAATCATGCTCTTTAGTCTGTTTATAGCCCATTTGGGATAGAAATCAACCTTTTCTATCTCTTCTAAGGCCATCTCTCTTAGAGTTTTATCGCTATTTTCTATCTTTTTGTCTATAGCTATAAACCACTGCTTGGTGGCTCTGAAAATAACAGGCTTATGCGTCCTCCAGCAAAAAGGGTAAGAGTGTGTAAATTTTGATACGCTAAGAAGAGAGTCTTTAAGCATTTTGACTATCTCATCATTCATTTTAAAAATATGCTCTCCAACATACTTCTTAGCATCGGGTAGAAGAGATTTTCTAACTATCGTCTCATCATATCTTCCCTCTTCGTCAACCGGCATAATAACTTCAAGATTATATTTAAGCCCTACCCTGTAATCATCCTCTCCGTGTCCGGGAGCGGTATGAACGCATCCGGTTCCTCCGTCCATTAATACGTGCTCTCCCAAAACAATAACGCTGTCTCTGTTATTTAGAGGATTTATGGCCTTTTTATTCTCCAAAACAGAGGATTTAAATCTCTTTTTAATCTCTCCCTTTAAAACGCCGCTTTCTCTCAAGCTCTCAAATAAAGCCCCGGCTACTATATAACCATCCGTAGTTAAAACATACTCCTCATTTGGATTTAGAGATATTGCAACATTAGCAGGAAGCGTCCAAGGAGTCGTAGTCCAAATTACAATAAAAGCCTTCTCATCCTCTTTAAGATTTAAGGCCTCTTTGGCATCTTTTTGCAAAGGGAAAGCTACATAGATAGAGTAATCCTCTTTATCTTCATACTCAACTTCCGCTTCCGCAAGAGCCGTTTTTGCCGCCCACGACCAATAAACGGGCTTGTTTCTCTCAACCAAAAGCCCTCTTTTTGCAACTTTGCAAAGAGTTCTATAAATATTTGCCTCAAATTTATAATCCATAGTGATATAAGGTTTTTCCCAATCAGCCACTACTCCTAAGAGCTTAAATTCATCTCTTTGAATATTTACAAATTTCTTTGCGTGCTCTCTACAAAGCTCTCTTATCTTTATAACTTCAAGCTCTTTTTTCTTGCTTCCAAGTTTCTGCTCCACCTGCTGTTCTATTGGAAGCCCGTGGCAATCCCATCCGGGAGTAAACCTTACGCTCTCTCCCAAAAAGAAGTGGCTCTTTACGATAATATCTTTTAAAATTTTATTTAAAGCATGGCCTATATGAATATGGCCGTTTGCGTAAGGGGGTCCGTCATGAAGAGTAAAAGTTTTGGCATTTTCTCTTTTTGTTTTCATCTTCTCATATATCTTATCCTCTTCAAACCATTTTTTATATCTTTTAGGCTCATTTTGAGGAAGATTTCCTCTCATAGGAAAAGATGTTTTTGGAAGAAGCAACGTATCTTTATAATCCATTTCGATAAAACTCCTAAGAATTTAATTGGCGCACATAATACCCAAAAAGCGATTAAGAAGTGCTGATAATTCCTATTAATGTTTTATGATATAATACCTAAAAGATTAAAAAATTAAGGATTTTTAATGAAGCTGGCTCTCTTGATTATAGGGGAAAATATAAGATACAACTATCCCTTAATAGATTATATCCATAAAGAGGTTAGAAACAAAATAGGCAAAATAAGCTCTACGGTTTTTATCGATAATGAAGATAAAGATCTTTTGCTTTTATTTGACGAAATAACCAAAGAGTTTACTCACATTTTAATCTTCTCTTCCCAAAAAAGCTTCAATCTTATTGGAAAAATTTTATCTACGCTAACGGAAGATAATCTGATTTTAAAAGAGGAGATGCTTCTTCCCTCAAAAGTTAAAATTTACGAAAAAAATAGCTATCTTCTAAAATATAAAGAGAGCTTGATAAATGTTCTTCTAACAAAAGAGGGGGAGAAACTTCCAAATATTTTAATGGACTCATTAGATGAAGAGAGATTCTTTTTTGTAGTAGATATGGACAAAGAGGCGGCAAAAAGCCTGATTGATCCGATAGCTCAAAGTTACGATCTAAAACTCTCCTACTCTACCGTAGTTCCCCAAACGATATATATAAGAATCCAAAAAAACAGATTCGGAGAGATTGAGAAATTTATAAAAAATCTAAAAGAGAGCTTTCCCGAAAAGATAATAGATCACAAAAGCTTAATAAGTTTCGCCATAGAAAAATTAATTGAGCAAAAAGAGGAGATAACCTGTGTTGAAAGCTGCACGGGAGGATTGATCGCAAGCATGATAACATCCCATCCGGGAGTCTCTTCCATTTTCAAAGGAAGCTTGGTTACTTACGATAATAAAATAAAAGAGCATTGGGTATTGGTCTCAGAAGAGACTTTAAAAAACTTTGGAGCCGTAAGCGAGCAGTGCGTAAGAGAGATGCTTGATGGAGTCTTGAAAATTACGGGAGCAAAGTTTGCCATGGCAGTTAGCGGAATAGCAGGCCCTACTGGAGGAACGCCAGAAAAGCCTGTGGGAACGGTATATGTGGGAGCAAGAGCAAAAGATGGAGAAGAGATAATAGAGAGACTCTTTTTTAAAGGAGACAGAAACTATATCCAAAAACAGGCCGCAATTTACGCTTTTAAACTGCTTGTCAAAACAAAAAAAGAGATTTTTTTCTAATTTTTCAAAAAATCTCTTGACAAGCGGAATTTTTTTGTATATACTTTCAACTCCAAAACAACGAAAGCCAAAAGAGAAGCTTTCAAAACGACCCGTTAGCTCAGCTGGTAGAGCATCTCCCTTTTAAGGAGGTGGCCGTTGGTTCGAATCCAACACGGGTCACCATCTTTTTTTGCTCTTTAAAATTTTAATAACTGACCCCATCGTCTAGTGGCCCAGGACCCCGCCCTTTCACGGCGGTAACAGGGGTTCAAATCCCCTTGGGGTCGCCAGTTTAGGTCGCTTAGCTCAGTTGGTAGAGCGCTTGCCTTACAAGCAAGTGGCCAGTGGTTCGAGTCCACTAGCGACCACCATTTTTTATGGGCGGCCGTAGTTTAGTTGGTTAGAATGCCGGCCTGTCACGCCGGAGGTCGCGAGTTCGAGTCTCGTCGGCCGCGCCATATTCTTCTAAAAATCTCTTTTAATGCTACTAAAATTACTCAAAATCTTTAGAAAATTCCCTATAATAAATATTCCGAAATACTTTTTAAAGGAATTTTTTATGCAAAAAAAAGCTTTTGGTTTGTGGAGCGCCGTATTTTTAGGTATAGGCTCCATGGTTGGAATAGGAATATTTATAGTTATAGGGGAAGCTGGAGCAATAGCAGGAAATCTTGTAGTTTATACCTTTACAATTGGAGGAATTATAGCTCTTCTTTGCGGATATTCTCTCTCAAAACTTGCATTAAAGTATCCAAGTAGAGGCGGAATAATAGAATATTTAGTTCAAGAGTATGAAGAGGGATTTTTCTCTGGAGCTATGGGAGTTTTATTCTATTTAGCCCAGCTTATAGGCTTAGCGGCTGTTACTAAATCTTTCGGAACATATGCCGCTACTTATTTAAAATCCGGAATTACGGAATTTAATGTAAATATGTTTGCTATTTTGATTTTGGCTGCTTTTACATTTATAAATTTAATAGGCGCAAAAGTTGTGGCAAAAAGCGAAAATATAATTGTAATAATCAAATTAACTGCTTTGATACTCTTTACTGCGGCAGCTTTATTTTATGTAAATCCAGAACTTTTAAAACCAAAAGAGGCTCCTGCTTTAATAAACATACTCTATGCTTTGGGACTTGTCTTTTTTGCATACCAAGGATTTAGCGTCATTACAAACAGTATAGAAGATATGGAAAATCCACAAAAAAATATGCTAAAAGCAATGATATTAGCCATTTTAATAGTAGCTGCTCTTTATATCTCAACAGCAGTCGCGGTGCTTGGAAATCTGCCCCTTGATGAGGTTATAAAAGCCAAAGATTATGCCTTAGCTAAAGCAGCAGAGCCTATTTTTGGAAGTTTAGGATTTAAAATTATGGCAGCGGTAGCTCTAATTAGCGCAACTTCCGCAATAAACGCCTCTTTGTATGCTGCTACTCAAATTAGCTACGATTTGGCAAGAAAAGGAGAGCTTCCAAAAGTTTACGAATACAACGTATTTAATTCAACCGAAGGGCTTATAGTCTCATCTCTTTTAATAGTTCCTATGATACTATTTTTGAATTTGGCTCAAATAGCTACAATTGCATCTATTATTGTTTTATTGATTCAGGGATTTGTCCATTTAGGGCACTTTTTCAAAATAAAAGAGACAAACGCAAATGCAATTCTTGTTGCAATGGCAGCTTTTGGATCATTTTTTGCGGCAATTTTTGCTTTAATTTATACTCATCAAAAAATGCCATTAGTTGGCTGGTATATTGCAGGAAGTTTTTTTGGAGCCTATATAATAGAAGTTGCTTTAAGACTTACAACTAAAAGGGTTATCAAAAAAGCTATATTATGGGATGCAAAAGAGATAGAAAAAAGATTAAAAGAGATTTTAAAAATAGTATAAAGAGGGGCTTACGCCTCCCCTTTATACATAGGATTTAGATAAGCTTTCTCGCTTAGAGGAACAACCGGTCTTTTTATATGTCTTGGCCTTCTGTATTTCATCTTCTCATTTATAGGTCTTGTAAGCTTATCTCTCCAAATTTGATAAGTTTTGAAATTGTTTTCATAATTTACATAAACATCGCCCAGTTTATCCTCGCTTTTGGCTTTCTCTATTATAACTTTTTGAGCCCAGCAGTGATTTCCGGCTATCGGATCTGGATGAGTTGGAGCTACAGCATTTTGCCAAGCACCAGTTAAACCGTTCCACCATACATTATCCAAATCTCTGTTATACTCTTTAAATTGCCAAGTCTCAGGTCTTCTCTTAATTTCATCAATTCCCTCGACCATTCTCATTTTACCAACTTTACCGTCCATACTCATCTCAGCTCTCGGAGCTCCAACTCCCATAACGCCAAGAGCATGTTTAAATCCAGGAATCTCTACGGCATTTTTTAGTTTCCATCTTCCCGCATGGTGAGAGCACGCAAGAACTCCGGGTCTTGTAGCCTCGGTAGGAACAGCCATCGCTACAAAATATCCGCTTTCTAAATTGCTTAGAGTATCTACGATTCTAACTCTAATCTTATCTCCTCTTTTAATTCCAAGTCTCTTAGCATCGCTTGTATGAATCCATACCGGATTGTGATTTTGACTAATCTCCATTAAATGTTTGGAGTTAACGCTTCTTGTATGGATGTTATAAGGGAGTCTGTAAACGGTATTTAGCGCAAATTCATTATCTTTCTTCATCATTGTATGGTGAACTTGCGTTACAAGATGAATCATCTTCTCATACTCTTTTTCGCTTCTTGGATAGATAGGAATAGCGTATTCTGGCCATTGATAATCTTTAGCAAGCCAATCGCAATAAAAATCAAGCTTTTTGCTTAGAGTATGGAAACCTTGGTATAGTTTTCCTTTAATTTCTACACCGATTGGTTTTTTCTCCTCTCCATGTTTAGCCCACAATACTCCAAATTCATCTTTTTCCACATCGCTTTCGTGGTATTCATGTCCATGAGCTATATAAACCTTTTTAACAGGATCATATTTTAAAGGTCTCTCTTGAGGTTTATAGATATTGCTCTCTTCCGTCCAAGCTCCTCTATCTCTCATAAACTCATAGCATGGATATTTGGAGTTTGGATAAGCAGCTTTGGCAGCCTTTCTTAGTTTTGGAAGAAGAGAGAAAGCCGCATCATAATACTCGGCAATCGTAACCGGTCTTTTTGGATCCTCTTTGCTTGCCCAATATTGTCTAACGCCCAAACTTCCGTCTGGATCTACATAATGGAAAAAGAGATTAGCAAAAAACTCGTTCTCTTCCCAAATCTCTCCAAGTCCAGCTTTCATATGAGCCTCAAGCGTGGCTCTTGTCGGATCTTTTGGTTTCCATCCCTGCTTTTCAAGCGCAACCCTTAAAGCCGGCTGTCTGAAAGCTGTCCATCTTTCCGGTTTTGTAGGAGCAGATTGCTGATCGTGTCTCTCTCCTGATAGTCCTACCGGCAATACAAAATCGCAATACCAGTTTGTTTCGCTCCAAGTTGGGCTTGGGTTGAAAGTAAGCTCAAAAAGATCTTCTCTCTTTAATGCCTCTATCCATCTAAAACCGTCTGGATTTATCCAAACCGGATTATAGATTCTTGGAATCCAAACCGCAAGTTTCTCTGGAACTTTAAATCCTTTAGCTTTCCATTTCTTCTTCCACTCTTCATCCATAATTAGATGCGGAAGAATATAGCTCATCTCATAAGTGCTAAGAGGATACTCGGGCGGCCATGAAAGCTCGTTCCAAACATCAACTTTAGGAGGTCTCTTTCCAGCTACCGTAGCCTTATTTCCTTTTCCTCCGACACTTATTTCATGCCAGTGGTGCCAGCTTACCCCTCCAACATCTCCTCTTAAAGCTCCTCTTAAAGCTAAAACCAAAAATCCGGCTCTTGTGTTCATCCATCCGCCTCTATTGGCTATAGATCCCGATCTCCAGATATAGGTGGTAACTCTATTTCCAGCATCTATTAACATCTCAAAAAGCTTATCAAGCTTATACTCCATTCCCTCAAGTTTGCACTCTTTTACTACAAACTCTCTACTATATGGAGAATACATCTCTTTTAGCATCTCTATAAAAGATTCATAGCTCTCATCTTTTGGAAGTTTGGAGATATATCCCTTTTCTTTGATAAAGGATAGATACTCTTTATCTTTCATCAATCTATCCCAGTTTACCCAATCTCTTACAAACTCGTGATCTACTAAATCCTCTCCGTTTTTACCCTTTTCATTTAAAATTCTATTGGCAAGATAGAGATATAAAGCAGCTTCTGTTCCCGGCCAAATAGGAATCCAAAGGTCAGCCAGCCCCGCACTGTTTGAGAGTCTTGGATCCAAGACGACCATCTTAGCGCCTTTTTTTCTCGCATCAGCTATCAACCCCGCGCTTTGTTGGAAATAGTGGCCGGCATCGGCGGCATGGGAAGATTGAAGGAAAATAAGCTTTGAATTTGCCCAATCTGGAGAGTTTCTATCATCATTTGCCCATTGAATGGAACCCTCTCTCGCTCCGGCGCTGCATATATTTGTGTGGGAATTAAAACCGTCTATTCCAAGAGTATGAGGCACTCTTCCGGTAAAACCGTTCTCATTAGGTCTTCCAACATGATACATAATCATTTTTCTTGAAATCTCATCCCCTTTTTTCAAAGTATCATGCATCTTTTTACCTATCTCTTTCATAGCCTCATCCCACGTTACTCTAACCCATTTTCCCTCTCCTCTTTTGCTTCCCGGAGCTCTTTTTATAGGAAAAGGAATTCTGTCGGGATCATACATTTGAGACTGGGTTGCATATCCTTTTGCGCAGTTTCTTCCCCTGCTTCCTGAATGAAGAGGATTTCCCATATATTTTTTAACAGTCATCGTCTCTTTATCAACCCAGGCTGTAAGTCCGCATCCAGCTTCACAGTTATTACATACGGTTGGAACAATAACATAATTATTTACTTTTATTCCATCAGGATTATTATCGCTTCTTATTCCGTTTCTCTCTATACCGCCTCTTTTCCAATCATCTCCGTCAAGCTCTTTAAAATCGTCCCACTCTTCCAAAGGAGGATAGAATCTTAACGTCTTAGGCGTATTCGTAAAACTCTCATCAGCTTTCGCTTCCACGCTTCCTATCGTGCTGAAAACGCCTTTTGCAACAACTGCTGAAGCAACGGTTGCAGCTGTTCCTTTTAAAAAATTTCTTCTACTTTCTAAAAACATTCTCTCGCTCCTTTAACTTAAAGGTAATAGTTGAGGGATAATAAGCCAAACATGTTTGGTTAAATAAAGCCCTACAATCGCCAAAAAAGATGCCAAATACAAAAGAGAGCCGCTTTTATTTTTCAAACTTAAATAAACCAAAACCATAGGTATAATAAAAGCTAAATATTGAGCTACCCAAAACATTGTATGATAAGCTCCCCCCTCTTTTACGGCTGCCAAAATAGCGGCTACATCTTCAGATTTCATATGTCCAAAATAATACTCTCCCATATAGATAGTGAAAGATAAAAATGCGCTTGCTCCCAAAATAATGGCTAAATCTCTTTTAACTTCAAAACTCCACTCTCCGCCTATTAACAAAAATACCGCGCTTCCGCAAAGCAAAGCTGCCAAAAGCATCTGAGCAAGCTCAGTTGGAGTCTGCCAAAGCTCTCTTGCTGTGGCCTCTCCCATAATAGTAGCTGTGTATAAAGTTACGGGAATAGCTAAAACAACAGCCAGTTTCAAAAGAGGATCATAAAGCTTTTCAAGTTTGCACTCTTTATTTAAAATATATTTTTTAACCGCAATCAAAGATAGAATAAAAATAATACCTGTAAAAATGGTTGCCATCCAAGCTCCCACCGTAATTGCGGAAGTAAAATGAGGATGAAGGAATATATTTATCATCCTAAAAGGCTGATGCAAATCTAAAAGAGTAAACAAAAGAAAAATATTTAAAAAGATAAAAGAGATGATAGGCATATAGACTCTAACTTTGCTATCAGTCTCTTTGGCATATCTTGCAAGAAGATAAGCGCCTACTAACACAACACCTGTTCCTATACTTTTAGCCCACATATTCAAAGTTATCATCCATCCCCAAATAACTTGAGGAATAGGAACGTCCAAA
>JALVCR010000246.1 GCA_027009865.1 Campylobacterales bacterium | reverse complement strand
ATTGGAATCGCTTAAACATTTAATACCCCCTCCATACTCTTTGGTTTGGTTATAAGAGATTTCGCTATCTTCTATCTCCATATCTCCCGCATTCAAAACGCCTCCTCCCCCGCTTTTTGCACTGTTTGATTTTAAAAGCGAGTTTGAGAGGTTAAAAAATGAATCTTCAAAATTATAAACTCCCCCTCCGCTTAAAGAGGCTTCATTCTTTTCAAAAACCAAAAAATCACCTTTTAAAGAGGCTTGATTGAAAATTCCTCCTCCAAACTTAGTGGCAAAATTTGAGAAAAAGAGAGAATCTAAAATTTTTGCTTTTTTGTTGTTTGGAGAGAGATATAAGGCTCCCCCGTTTAAATAGCTTTTATTATATTTAAAATCGCACGCTATAATTTCGCTCTCCCCGTCTCCAAGCCCTACCGCTCCGCCAAGTTTTTTTGAATTGTTTTTTGAAAAGAGAGTATCTCTAAGATATAAATTTCCTTCGTTATATAAAGCACCTCCATATTTTAAAGAGGCGGAATTTGATATAAATTTAGAATCTCTTATATTTAAAATAGAATTTTTATCATTATATATAGCTCCTCCGTTGTTAGCAGCGATATTATTTTGAAATAAAACATTTTCAATATTAACCTTTGAGCCGCTAATTAAAAGCACAGCTCCCCCGAAACCAAAACTTGTATTTGAAGGAAGATTTGAAGTATCATGCTCTTTTGATAAATTTTTGGAAAATATTGAATTAGAAATATTTAAATCCCCTGTATTTTCCAAAGCTCCCCCGCCTTCTCCCAAAGCGTAATTTCCTTCAAATTTTGATCTGTCAATAGAGAGCTCTCCTTGAAAGTTAAAAATAGCTCCCCCTCCTCCCAAATCTTCTCCCAAGGCTTTGTTTTCAAAAAATCTCACATTTATCAAAGAAGCTGTGCTTTTTTTGAAAAATGCCGCCGCTCCTCCGTCGTTTGCACTGTTTTTGGAAAAAACGGAATCATTTATAAAACTTTTGCCTCCAAGAAAAACCCCTCCCCCTTTTGCGTCGCTTCCATTTGAGATAAAATTTACTCTCTCTATCTTTACATCGCTTTTATCTTTTGCATAAATTCCCCCTCCGTCTCTGTTTGCAAAATTATTTTTAAATTCGCAATCTTTAATTACTGTCCCGTTCTTAACAAAAATTCCTCCCCCAAATCCGTTTTCCTTATCTCCCAAAGTTACGGCATGATTTTCCAAAATCTGAGATTTTATAAGCTCTAAATATCCTGTGCTAAAAACCCCTCCCCCGTTTAAGGCTTTATTATCTTTTATTCTAACGTTTGTCAAAATCAAAATCCCGTCATTTTGAATCCCGCCTCCGTAATCGCTCTCTCCCCCCTCTATTGAAAGGTTTGAAAATTTGGCTCTAACTCCTTTATGATATCTGTCTATAAAAAATACTCTATCTTTCATTTTAGATTTTATAATCGTCTCATCTCTTCCGGCTCCCTTTATTATTAAATCATCATTTATATCCAAATCTCCTTCATTTGCGTCGCTCTCTTTGGAGTTTCCCAAATTTATATAATAAACTCCCTTCTTTAAAATTATAGTATCCTCCCCTTTTAGGGAATTTGCGGCTATAACGGCTTCTCTCAAAGAGCAATCGCTATCACATTTTCCGTCATTTAAATCCTCAAACTTAGTTACGGTAAATATGGCGCCAAAAAGATAATTTGCAAATAAAACAAGAAAAATAAAATTTCGCTTCATCAGATATCCTTTGTAATTTGTAAGAGACTATTTTACCATTTCATATTTAACGAAAATCGGCAAATTAAATGATATACTTTCAAAAATATTTGGGAGGTTAGAAATGGAATGCGAATTTCCTGCGGTAAATGAAAATTTAGAAGAGATAGAGAAAATTTTTGATGAAGTAAAAACGATAGCCGTAGTGGGACTCTCTCCAAACGAGACAAAAGACAGCCATAAAGTAGCCAAATATCTTCAAAGCGTGGGATATAAAATAATCCCGATTTATCCAAAAGAGGAGAAGATCTTAGGGGAGAAGGTTTACAGATCTCTTCTTGAGGTGGAAGAGAAGATAGATATGGTGGATGTTTTCAGAAAACCGGCTGCCGTTGATATGATAGTCGATGCAATAGAAAAAAGAAAAGATGTAAAAGTTTTATGGCTTCAAAAAGGGATAGTAAACAATAAAGCCGCAAAGAGAGCCAAAGAGATGGGGCTTAAAGTAATTCAAAACAGATGCTCTATGGTAGATCATAAGGCATTGAAATGATTCCTCTTAGCGAAATAGTTCACGCAAAAAGAGCAATTTCCAAAATAGTGGAAAAGACTCCTTTTGCTTTAGCTCCTCTTTTAAGCAATGAAGTGAATGCAAGAGTATATCTTAAAAAAGAGAACCTTCAAATTACCGGAGCTTATAAGATAAGGGGAGCATACAATAAAATAGCCTCTTTAAGCAAAGAAGAGAGACAAAAGGGTGTTATAGCCGCAAGCGCGGGAAACCATGCCCAGGGAGTAGCTTACAGCGCAAGAGCTTTTAATATCCCAGCTATCATAGTAATGCCGGAAGCAACCCCGCTTTTAAAGGTAACAAGCACAAAAGAGCTTGGAGCCGAAGTTATCCTACATGGAGATAATTACGACGAAGCATACGAATTTGCCATAAAGTATGCAAAAGAGCATAATCTTACATTCATTCACCCTTTTGCCGACGATAAAGTGATAGCGGGACAGGGAACGATAGGGCTTGAGATGATAGATGAGATAAACGATTTGGATATGATTGTCGTTCCAATCGGAGGAGGAGGATTAATAAGCGGAATAGGTTCTGCTATAAAACAGCTTGATCCAGATATCAAGGTAATAGGAGTCGTAGCCTCCGGAGCTCCCGCTATGTACAACTCTTTTAAGGCAAAAAAACCGATAGACTCTACAAGCGTTAGAACAATAGCAGACGGAATAGCGGTAAGAGATGTTTGCGAAAAAAATTTAAAATATATTTTAGAAGTGGCGGATGATATCGTAAAAGTGGATGATGAAGAGATAGCAAACGCCATTTTGTTTCTTCTTGAAAAGCAAAAACTTGTAGTTGAAGGTGGAGGAGCGGTAGGAGTGGCCGCTTTGATGCATGATAAGATAAAATATAAAAAAGATTCCAAAATAGGAGTTGTCTTAAGCGGAGGAAATATAGACGTTCAGATGCTGTCTGTAATTATAGAGAAAGGTTTAATTAAATCCCATAGAAAAATGAAACTTCTTGTAACTTTAGTGGATAAACCGGGAAGTTTGATGAAACTAACAGACCTTCTTACAAAAGAGAGAGCCAATATAACCCATATAGGATATGACAGAACCTCAACAAGCCTCTCTTACGGAGACGCAAACGTAACTATGGCTCTTGAGACGAAAGGAAAAGAGCATCAAGACAGCATTAGAAGAGTTTTAAAAGAGCATAACTACAAATTTAAAGAGGAGTTTTAGAAAAATTGAAAAGATTTATTCTTTTAATATTTTTATCTATTCCCCTTCTCTCCTCCACTCTTCATCTCTCAATCTCGGCAAATCCAAGCAGAGTAAATCCCATTTTGGCAACCGATAGCGCAAGCGGAGAGATATCGCAGTGGGTATTTGATTCTTTAATAGATTATGATAAAAACGCAAATATAAGATTGAAAATGGCTGAGAGCTATAAATTTGTGGATGATAAAACTCTAATTTTTAAACTCAAAAAAAATATCAAATGGCATGACGGAGAGCCTTTTAGCGCGGAAGATGTGGTATTTACCTATAAAACAATCACATCTCCTAAAATTTTCACCCCCTATTCAAGCGATTTTAGATATGTAAAAAGCGTAAAAGCCCTTGATAAATATACAATAGAGGTTAAATATAAAGAGCCCTATTTTAAGGCTTTGGAAATCTGGATGATGGGAATTTTGCCAAAACATATTTTGCAAAAAGAGAAAGATTTAATGACAAGCTCTTTTAATCAGCACCCAATAGGAACAGGCCCTTATAAATTAAAGGGTTTTGAAATTTCAAAAGATATAAAATTAACCGCCAATAAAGATTACTATATCCATAAACCAAATATAGATAGTTTAACCTATCACTTCATTCCCGATCCTTCCACTCAATTTCTTATGCTAAAATCTCACAAACTTGATGTAGGCTCTCTCTCCCCGCTTCAATATGAAAGAGAAATAGATAAAGATTTTAAAAATTTTTACTCAGTTTATGAAAATATCTCTCACGGATATACATATCTTGGATTTAATCTAAAAAACAAAAAATTTAAAAATCCAAAAGTTAGAAAAGCGATAAGTTTGGGAATAGACAGAAAAGAGCTTGTAGATATCCTCTTTTTTGGACACGCAAAAGTATGCACAGGCCCCTTTATGCCGGGAACTTTTGCTTTTAATGAAGAGGTAAAAGCTCCAAAAAGAGATATAAAAAAGGCAAAAGAGCTTTTAAAAGAAGCGGGATATGACAAAAAACATCCTTTAGAATTTGAGATAGTTACAAATTCAAACAACTCAATTAGAATGTATGCCGCTCAAATAATTCAACACCAGTTAAAAGAGATAGGAGTAAAAGTTACCATAAGAGCGATGGAATGGCAGGCTTTTTTAAATACTGTCGTAAATCCAAGAAGATTTGAAGCTATTATTTTGGGATGGGGACTTGGAATAACCCCTGAAGCATACTCTATCTGGCACAGCGATAATGATAAAAAAGGGGGATTTAATTTTATTCATTACAAAAATAAAGAGGTTGACAATCTCATAAAAGAGGCCGAAAGAACAGTTGACAGAGAAAAACTATCAAAAATCTACAAAAGAATATTTAAATTAATAGTGGAAGATAATCCATATCTGTTTTTATATATTCCAAACTCCATTACTGCTGTAAACAAAAAAATAAAAAATGTCTCCCCTTCCATAACAGGGATTATGCATAACGCAATAGAGTGGATAAAACCCTAAATTAAAATTTTTTCTAAAAAAGACGAAATTACAAATATATAACTTCACACAAAGAGAAGATATGAACGGTAAGTTAATAGAGCTTGTAAACGGGGCGATAGTTGAATCTCAAATGATTTTTGCAAAAGAGCATAAAATTCCGCTTTGCATAGCAAGATTAGAATATGGAAAGCAGACGGTAAAAGAGGAGATTTTCAAAGACAGTATCGCTTTCATACACGCTTTTATCGACTATAATCCAATTTTATTGGATAAAGACAATACATATCTTCTATTCTTAAAAGATGTAAGAATTCACAGCGCCGTTAAAATGATGAAAAAGCTGATTTTTAGCTTAAAAATCAAGTTTTCTATTAAAGTGAGCAGAATCTCCATAACACTTGTAGATGAGAGCGACTCATTGTTTACTCTTATGGAGAGGCTTGATAGATACTTTCTTTTGATTAAAACATCAAAAAATGAAAAGATATTTTATGGAACAAAAGATTTTGATTTCCTTGCAGAGCATGATAAAACAAAACTTTTAAACTCTATTTTCAAAAAAGAGCCAAATATTAAGGTTTATAACTTTTTTAAAAATATTCCCCTAATAGAGACGGCGAAAGTTTTGAAATTTACGGATGATTTTTTACAAATAAAAATAGATTCATCAAAACTATCTTTTTATAAAAAGAATAAATCCATTTTTATAGAGCATAATCTTCTTCCAGATATTTTAAAAGCTGATATTTTCAAGATAGATTTTTCAAACTCCATAATCTATCTATCACAAATAGAGTTTTTAGACAGCTCTCCTGTAGATAGAGAAGAGATAAGAGTAAAACCTCATAAAAATATTTTGGTAAAAGTATTTTATGGAGAAAAACTACTTTTTGACGGAATTATTGTAGATCTTTCCATAAGCTCCATTCTTGTAGCAACTCAGCTTGCAAAACTCAAAAAATTCAATAATATAAAGAATATAGAAGATATAGAGTTTAATATAAAATTTGATCTGCCGCTTTCTGAAAAAACATTTCTAATAAATGTAACTGGTAAAATAATAAAAATTATGGGAAATCAAGTAGTATTTAATATTAATACAAATGCTGTTAGCAAATCAAAGCTATCTTCCTACATTTCCTTTAGACAGCATCAATTAATAAACGAATTGGAAAAAGAGATCCAAAACTCTTATGAGTTTACTTAATCTTTATAAGCTCAATCTCTTTATAATTCTCTTCCAATTCGCTTAAATCATAAAGCTTTTTAAAATCGTTTGAGAATCTAAATTTGAGTATTTTCCCTCCCATAGAAAAGGGACCCATTTTAAATCTTCTCCCTATACCGATTCTTATAATATGTTTATTTTCATCATATCCTACAACTGTATAAAAATCTTTTATTGCCTCTCCATCTTTTTTTATAACCATTTTTCCGTTTTTATCAAATATATACTCTCTATCATCTCCCCTCCAGTCTCCTATAATATACTTTGCAAAAGGAGAGTTTATAGAATTTGAAGAGTTAGACTGTTTTTTTTCAACTTCGACAACTTCATTTTTCACTTTCGGTTTTATCGTCTTTATCTGTTTATCCACTACAACCCATGTGCCGTTCTTTCTCAAAGCAATGGTTTTATCCCCCATTTTAGCAAGAGTAACTTCTTCCCAAGAGCCATCTTTATTAATAATGGCAACTTTTCCATTTGGCATAACTACAACATCAACTCCAAAAAGAGATATAGATAAAAAGAGCCCTATAAAAACTTTTTTAACCATTATAAAACCTTTAAGTTAAATAGAAAATCAGGAAGGATAAAAGAAGATAAGGGGAGATAAAACTCCCCGTCACTGATAGAAGAATCAATTAGAATTTATATCTTGCAACAACCCTTAGCAAATCTTGATCTTCTGTTTTATCATAAGATTGATTTACATAAGCAAGCAATATATTTGTTCCCAATACTTTAGTTTTAACAATTACATCTAACTCATCAAGGTCATTATTAGCACCCATTGGATTTTTATCACCGGCATCAGTCATAGCATAAGCAGCTATCAATTTAGCTCCGTAAAATTCAGGAGTTACAACTTTAACCTGAGTAGTCTTAGCATCTTTTTTGATAGCGCCTTGATTTAGGATTTGTTGTGCAAAGAGTTTTGTTTTAACACCGGTTCCAACATTATGAATAGGAATATCTCCGTCATCCACATCATCATAAGATACACTTAATTTAAAACCGTTCACTTTAGTTCCAACTTTAACTCCATACATAGTAGTATCTTCTAATGCATCATCACTTGGATTTACATTAGCATAATGAGCAGCAAGAGTTAAAGGAACACCAACATCCACTTTATATCCAAGCTCAGCCCATATAGCAGTAGCCAAACTTGTTAAATTATAAGCCCAAAGATTTGCGTTTAAATTAGGAATACTTTTATTTAACAATCCCAATGCATAAACAGCATTATCCATTCCGCCTGCTGGATTTACAGCTCCAAAAGTATCCATTGTAGCGCCAAGGCCATTTCCATTAGATTTGTTCACCATAGCAAGAACAGCAGTAGTATCAGGAATATCTTGATTTATTAATACTGCAGCTTCAAAACTGTTTTTAAATACGTTCCATCCCTCACTGAAAGCAAAAGGAGTATTTAAATATTGTCTACCGATTTTTAAAGTAGTGTTTCCGACAGTTTTGGCTACATAAGCCTCAGGAATCCAATATCCACCCAAATCTCCGTTAGTATCGCTTGCAGTTTGCATAACGCCGTTTACTAAGTTGCCCTCTAAACCTGCTGTTCCGATTACATTTGCAGTAACTCCGGCGCTAAAACCATTGCCCAAATCAGCTTTTGATCTAATTTGCAAACCTACATTTCCTCTTGAGCCCGCTTTATCAAAGAAATCCCAATCTTTGCTATCTTTTTGCAAAGTTTGATAATACAAAACAGCTTGTCCGCCAAATTGAACGTCAACATCTGCCATTGCGGCGGCTGTAAAACTCATTGCCATAATTGTAGCTAAACTTAATTTAGTGAAATTCATCTTTAACTCCTTTGTAATTTAGATTTTCACCGTAATAAAATTATAGCAAACATTTCTTAACGCTAATATCAAAAAAAGGTTTAAAATTCAAATAAAAGAAATATTGAGTAATTTAGTAATATTTACAAACGCTAAACTACCGGAAATTTGGGTTTTTAAAGAGAAAAATCAGATTAAGAAAGTAAACAGACGGTAAACGAGCTAAGACTCTCAGTGAGCCTCAACTCCATATTTAGAAGCTATTTTGGAAAACTCTTTAGAGTATGCAAATCCTGCTATTACATCCTTTTTAGACAGGCCGTTTTCAACTCTATTAACCCAATATCTAAGCCCCTCTTTATCAGGCTCTCTATTTAAAAACGTTCTATAAAGCATAGTTATCATCTCTTCATTCTTTACATTTTTAGAAGAAAATTCCGGAGATAAAAAGAAATATATACCTATCTCTATTGCATTTTTCTTTTTGTCTTTTAATGCTCCAAACCAATATTTCATACCCCCCTCGTCGCTGTCTCTATTTAAAGAGAAGTTGTAAAATCTCTCGATAAAAGCCTCTATTTGGTCATCCTTATCAAAAGGCTTTACGAAATTTTCACCGCATATATCAATCCATGAAGAGCTTTTTAGAAAAATTTCATCGCTTAGAAGCTTTCTTGAAAAAAACCCGCTTTTTAATCTTGAGAGATAGTAGTTATAAAGAGCATTATCATTATCTTTTTTTACGATTTTTAAAAGAGCTTTTACATACTTCTCGTCAGAAATTTGATAAAGATATTTTGAATTAAATAGCATATCTTTAATAGCCCTAAAAGCGCTCTCTCCATTTGAGAGTTTATCAGCTAAAATATTTATATTTTCTGTCTGACTTGAAGAGGTAATTTCATTTAAAATATTATAGATATATTTAGCAAATGAAAAATATCTGTTCTCTTTTGAACTTTCTTTTTTAATTCCTTCCCCTTTTAAACCATATTCGCTTTTAGCCTTTAAATCATTTGAATTTATATGTAAAAAATCACTTTTAAAACCTTCGCTTTTTGGAAAAAAATATATACCAAAAGTACAATAATCTTTAGGCTTTAAACTAAACATCGATCTTTTACAGGCTCTCTCTCCGCCATTTAAATCCAAAAGAAAATCTCTATTTTCTTTTAAAAATATTCCGTCCACTTTAAGTTCAGATTCTCCGGCATTTTTAAGATACAAAATCTTCTCTTTAGATTTATCTCCAAGAAAAACTTTGCCAAAATCAAAAGAATCGAACATAGCATGAGTAATTTTAATATTATCTATATAAACAGCATCCTCACCCAAACTGATTTCATAATCTTTTTGATATCTCCACTTTAAATCATAACTGCCTTTTGTGAGATATTTAGAGAAATTTACATTTTTTTTCATACCGCTATCGCTTAAAATTTCGCTTTTATTTATATAAAATTTAAAAATATCATAATCAAGCTCAGAAGAGATATTATATTTAAAATTAAGCTGAGCATTATCGTAAACGCTGACTTGCAGATTATAATCGGTGCTTTGAGAATTTCCTATTTTTTTAGATTTCAAAAAGCCATCTTTAATACTCCATCCGCTCTTTTTATCAACAATATCACTTTCATCATTAAAATCAAAATTTAGAGTATGATAAAGCTCTAATAAAGGAAGTGAATTTACAGCTTTAGCCTTTAGAAAAATTCTCTTTTGAGGAGCGTTTAGAGAATCGTTTATTATATCAATATATCCTTGTAAATATCCCTTTTTTTGAGGCCTTACATAAACTCCTAAATTACACTCTCCTCCTTTTTTTAACACAAAAGGAAACTCTTTTGCACATCCGTTTTCCATATTGAAATCAAGAAAAAACTTATCTCCTTCTAAAGAAATATTAAAGATATTTAAATCATTATCTCCTACATTCTTTAGAGTTATCTCTTCTATTTGACTATTTTTTCCAACTTTTACATCTTTAAAAAATATCTCTGAAGTATCCACATCAATGATGGATGAATCTTTAAAAAGCAAAGGAATATTAGACGCTATAGCAAATTTCTGCTTATCGGTAATTATAGAATACCCTTTTATAACAAGAGTATATTCTCCTTTTGGAGGATTTTTTATTACTATTTGTTCATTATTATCCGTATGGTTTGCCTTTATCGCTACAGCTGTTTTTTGAGGATTCTCTTTATCAAGAGTAAAGGGATAATAAACCTTATCTTTTCCTACTACTTTTATATCTATATCATTTATCAAATTTTTAGACTGATTTGCTGCATTTGCGGGAGGATCGATCCAGCTTATGGTTATTTTTATATCTTTGCTACCATCACTATAAAAATTTAAACTCTTCTCCTCTTTATTGGAAATAGAATCAATATATAAAAGAGGAGAAGAGCTATTTAGAGTATTTATCAAATCAACAGCCTTTTTGGCGTTTATAAGACCGTATCCATATTCGTAATCTGGCCCCTCTCTTCCTAAATCTTCAGCGGTATTTAACAAAACAGCTTTTAAAATATCGGCTGTTATATTTTTACCCGTAACTCTTCTATAAGCTTCCATCACCAATGCCATAGCTCCAGTAGCGCTTGGAGTAGCCATAGAGGTTCCCGACATATTGGCATAAGAACTATCGCTTTTACTATCGCAAGAGTATAAAGACCATCCGTCAGTTACCAAATCTGGTTTCACTCTTCCATCTTCCACAGGTCCTGTGCTGCTAAAATAGGCTATTTTTTTATCTCTTCTAAGAGCTCCTATTGTAAAGATATTTTTTGAATTTACAGGTCCTTTGGTAATACCGTAATCTTTATATCCTTGCGAACCTCTATCGTTTCCGGCTGCAACAACCTGAATAATTTCTGGATGATTATAAATATTTTCATCTTGAGAAGCAGCTTCCAAATCATATTCTCCAAGTCTGATAGCCTCTGCATAACCGTATGAATGGTTTGAGAGTTTAATATCATCTTTAATATAAAGATTATAGGTAGCTTGAGAAAAATATGCGTCTTGAAAATAATAAGAGTAAATATTTATCTTATTTGCCATTCCATGAGCTAAAGGATTTAATCCAAACGCTCCAATTGTCCCGGCCACATGGGTAGCGTGAGCGCTAAAGGGAATGTTTGTATTTGTTATTTTAACTCTTGAAATTCCGTTTATCATAAATTCCCTATGGGTATCTCTAATATTTCCTCCATCAACCACTCCAACTCTCATACCCTCACCGTTTAAATTATAAGGAGAGTCCCAAAGCTCTTTTACATGCATCATTTCAGCTGAGACAAGATTTCTTCTCTTAACTAAATCCTCTTTAATACCATCTATTATTTTAATCTTATCTACTTTTTTCTCGACATATTTAACCAAAGGGTTGGAGATAAACTTTTTCAAATCTCTTTTATCAAGCCTTATTACAACATCCTTTCCATTTGGATAAACTTTTAAAACATCAAAATCGATTTCTGGAAACTTATTTTTTATTAAAGAGGACTCTATAGGAGTAAAAAAAGAAACATTTAACAAAAGAGAATCTTTTAAATTTTTAGAGTATAAAAGCTCTTTTGAAATTTTGGAATTTAAAGGCAAAGAGGCATATCCTATTAAATGATTTGAATTTTTAGAGTAAAATCTCATCTCTTCGAAAAGAAGCCTATTTAAAACGCTTCTTTTTGCATAAAAATAGTAGGAAAGATCCCCGGCATATTCGATAGATTCCACTCCTTCATTTATATATTTGACAATTTCTTTATTTGAGAGAGGTTTTTTAAATTTTATAAGCTTAACATCTTTGCCTTCAAGAGTTTTATAAATCCTACTCTTTTGTAATTTCGTTTTAAAAGTTATCTTTTCTCCGTTTAAAACTAAAGCGTTAGCCGTATAACCAAAAGATATAACGACAACCGCAGGTATTATTTTATTCATAAAATTATCCTTTTCATACTTTTATTACCTATTTCGTCATTTTGTAAACTTTTTTTATACTTTTAAGCTTTTTGGATCTTGAAAAATCTTTCCGAAAAATCAGATAGCGTCAATTTCATAAAATTATTGAAATACTTAAAACTTTTTACAAATTTCTTTGTTC
Organism: Campylobacterales bacterium; assembly: GCA_027009865.1. GTDB lineage: Bacteria > Campylobacterota > Campylobacteria > Campylobacterales > JAADDG01 > JAADDG01. The sequence continues at coordinate 11,684 of JALVCR010000246.1, read as the reverse complement.
CATAATCTTCTTTTTGATATAATCCACAAAATTTTCAATCGGGGAGATTAATGAGAGTCTTATCGGGTATTCAGCCTTCCGGAGAGCTTCATATAGGAAACTATTTTGGCGCTATAAAGCAGATGGTCAAACTTCAAGAAAACAACGAGCTTTTTGCTTTCATAGCAAACTATCACGCCCTAACGTCTCTAAAAGATGCAGAGGCTTTAAAGAAAAATACTCTAAATACTGCAATAACCTACCTCTCTCTTGGCATAGATCCAAACAAATCTGTATTTTGGGTGCAATCAGATGTAAAAGAGGTTTTAGAGCTTTATTGGATTTTATCTTCTTATACCCCTATGGGACTTTTAGAAAGAGCCCACAGCTATAAAGACAAAGTGGCAAAAGGAATTCACCCCTATCACGGGCTGTTTTCCTATCCTGTTTTGATGGCGGCAGATATTTTGCTTTTTGATACAGATATTGTGCCTGTTGGAAAAGATCAGATACAGCATGTCGAAATAACAAGGGATATCGCTTTAAAATTTAATAACGAGCATGGAGAGGTTTTCAAACTCCCTCAATACAAAGTTGATGAAGAAGTAGCTGTCATTCCGGGAATAGACGGAGCAAAAATGAGTAAAAGCTATAAAAATACGATAGAGATTTTTATGGAAGAGAAAGCCCTAACCAAAAGAGTCAAAAAAATAGTAACCGACTCCACCCCTCTTGAAGAGCCAAAAGATTATGAAAACTGCAATGTTTTTGCACTCTCTAAACTATTTTTGGATAAAGAGGGAATAGAGGATTTAAAAAGAAGATACAAAAGCGGAAAAGAGGGGTACGGGCACTTTAAACTCTACTTAAAAGATTTAATCTGGGAATATTTCAAACCTTACAGAGAGAAAAGAGAGTATTATCTAAAACATATAGACGAAGTGGAAGATATTTTAAGAGAGGGAGCAAAAAAAGCTAGAGAGATTGCAAAAGAGAAGATGGAAATAGTAAGAGAGAAAGTCGGAATCTACTCAAGCGAAAAAGGATTTAAAAATGCTTGATTTAAAAGCTTTAGAAAAAAATTTCGAAGAGATAGCTGCTAAACTAAAAAAGAAAAAGGTTGATGAGAAACTTCTTTTAAAACTAAAAGAGCTTTTTGTAAAACTAAAAAAGGAAAGAAGCAAACTTGAAAATCTTCAGGCAATCCAAAATAAAAAGAGCAAACTCTTTCCCGTTTATAAAAAGGAAGGCAAAGATATAAACGAGCTTAAAAGAGAGCTTGAAGAGAATAAAGAAAAAATAGCCGTCTCTCAAACAATTGTAAGAGATCTTGAAAATGAGCTTTATGATATAGCTTTAATGATACCAAACATCCCCGATGAAGACGTCCCAGAAGGAGACGGAGAAGAGGATAACGTAGAGATAAAAAAAGTTCTAACTCCCCCGCAATTTTCATTCAAACCAAAAGAGCATTGGGAGTTGGATCCAAACGGATACTATCTCGATTTTAAAAGAGGCGTAAAATTAGCAAAAAGCAGATTTACCGTTTTAAAACACAAAGCTGCCCTCTTAGAGAGAGCTTTAATAAATTATATGATCGATTTTAACAAAAAAAGAGGCTTTGAAGAGGTAGCCGTTCCATATCTGGTAAACAGAGAATCACTTATATCAACAGGACAGCTTCCAAAGTTTGAAAACGATCTTTTCAAAATAGAAGAAGAGAACTTATATCTGATTCCAACGGCTGAAGTCCCTTTGACAAATCTTTTTAGAGATGAAATTTTAAAAAAAGATGACCTTCCCATAAAACTAACCTCCTATACCGCCTGTTTTAGAAAAGAGGCGGGGAGTGCCGGAAAAGATACGAGAGGAATGATAAGACAGCACCAGTTTGACAAAGTGGAATTGGTAGCGATAACAAGACCCGAAGATAGCGATAAGGTTTTTTGGGAGATGGTATCGTGCGCTTCGGATCTTCTAAGCTCTTTGGGGCTTGCTCACAGACTCGTTATGCTGTGCGGAGGAGATTTGGGATTTAGCGCGGCTAAAACGATAGATTTGGAAGTTTGGTTTCCTGGACAAAACAGATACAGAGAGATAAGCTCCGTCTCCAACACAAGAGATTTTCAAGCAAGAAGAGCTATGATAAGATTTAAAGACGAAAACAAAAAAAACAGACTAGTTCATACCCTAAACGGCTCCTCTTTAGCGGTTGGAAGAACTCTTATAGCGATAATGGAAAATTATCAAAAAGAGGATGGAAGCTTTGAGATACCAGAAGTTTTAAAACCATATCTTTAATAGATGGCCGAAGAAGAAGTTATAATATTAGAAGAGGAGGAGCAAAAAACTCCTCCGCCCAAAAAAAGAAATCTCCTTTTAATAGCGATAGCTGCAATATCCTTTATCATTATTCTCCTTGGGGCAACGATACTCTATCTTCTTTATAAAAAAAAGGAATCCCCCAAAAAAAACGATACTCAAATCGAAAAAATCGTAAAAAAGATAGAAAAAAAAGAAAAAATAGCTCCAATAAGCTCCTATAAACTCGAAAATATGGTAAAAAAGGCAAACTATCTCTACACTCACGGAAAAAAGAGAGAGGCTTTAAAACTGTATGAAACAATATCCCTTTATAATGAATCGATATCAAATTACAATATCGGCGTAGCTTTAATGAAGGAGAAAAAGTATAAAGAGGCGATAGAGGCTTTCAAAAAAGCGATAGAGGCAAATGAAAATATCTGCGTAAGCTATATAAACAGCGCAGTTTGCGCCTTGAAACTTAATAAAAAAAAAGATTTCAAACTATATCTAAAAAAAGCAAAATCCTATCTCTCAAAAGAGACAAAATCTCCTCTTTATTCATATTATTTAAGTTTAATAAATTATTATCAGAACAATTACATAGAATCTCTTGTCTCTTTGTCTCACCCGACAAGCTCTTTTTATCAAGATGAGCAAAACTACATAACCTCAAAAATAGCCTCCTTTTTAAATTCAAATCTTTTAGCGATAGACTCTTTAGAGAAGATAAAAAATATGGATACCAAATTTGCTTTGGGGCTTCTTTACGCAAGGATCAAAGAGTATGACATAGCCCTAAAACATCTGCAAAACGCCCTAAACAACGGATATGACAGATTAAAAGCAAAAACTGCAATATCTTTAATTTACAACAAAAAAGGGGAGCTTGAAAGCAGCGGCAAACTTTTAAAAGAGCTTTATAAAAAATATGAAGAGAAATTGGATAACATTTATCCAATAGAAGTAAAATTAAAAAGATCTCTATTTGATGTAAAAAAAGCCCAGGAGGATTTTAAAAACAGCCTTTTTTTAGACAAAGAGATGATTGCCGGAATACTCTTTTATTTTACTCCTTATAAGGTTTTTGATGTAAAAGAGAGTATCAAAAGAATAAAAAAGGGAAGTGTCAGTTTATACGTAGATAAGATAAAACCTGCAATTTCATATCTTAAAACAAGCTCTACAATCTCCAAAGTCAATTTAGCCCTATCTCAAGGAATCAAAGAGGCAATAGATAAAAATATCTACAAAGCTAATCAGATATTTAAAAAATACTTAAAAATCTATCCAAAACACTCGGCTCTTCATTTCAATCTCGCTCTAACTTACGCCCAGATAGGAGACTACATAAAAGCTCTAAAACATTTTAAAAGAAGCTACCACCTAAATGCAAAAAACTATTTAGCCGGATTATACGCAGCGATTATAGAAAATATTTTAAATAAAGATAATAAAATGATTATAAGCATTATAAAAGAGGATATCACGGAAGATGAAGAGATAGATAAATCCAAAAAGCATTTTCTATTTACATTGGCTTCATTAGCCTCCAATCTCTCATCCTCTCTTTTGGACTGGCTTGAAGAAGAGAGTGGAAAAAATCCCCTCTACATATCTCTTTCGGTAATTATTTCAAATAAATTAAAAAAATATGAAAAATATAAAGAAGAAGCCAAGAAACTTCATGAAATTCTCCCAAAAGATTTAATAGCCTCTCTTCTTTATATGGATTCAAAATACAGAAACGAAGATATAAAATCCTATGCAAAAGATATACAAAACGAAATATTAAAAAGAGATTTCAACAGCGGCAGTTTCGAGGGGGGATATTATATAGCAAGAATTTTATATACAAAAATGCTTCAAATATCGGGACTTTTAAATCATGAAAAAGTAAGGCTTGAAAATAAAATAGTTCAAACCCAAAAAAGCCCAATAGGTCTTCTTCAAAGCATAGCCTATATCTATCTATATGCAAACGATTTTGAAAAATCTTATACGATTTATAATGAACTTATAGATACTTTCAAACAGCAAGACGATAAGACGCTGTTTTTCGCGGCAGTCGCTTCCATAGCGGCCAACCACCACTCAAATGCGGTAGCCCTGCTGGAGCTTGCAAAACTTACAAATCCCTATAACTTTGAAAGCCGATACGCTTTGGGACTTTTATACCAGGAGATAAAAAATTTCCAAGCAGCCTCCATTCAATACAATAAAATCGGAGATATAGGCTTTCAGTCTAAATATTTTACTTTTGATATTAAAAATTGATGTTATCCAATCAAAAAAAATGTAAATAAAGGAAAGTTCTAAATTGAACGAAAACTTTACAATTTTAGCATAAAAATTTTATGTTAGCCGAAGGCTAAAAAAGTGCACCAAACCCCGAAGGGGCGCTTATCAGGCATGTGCTATGCACGTATTCATAAACGCACCGCCGTGCGAGCCTACAAAAGCAAAGCAGTTTGCTTTTGTTTAACGGCTCTCCCGTTTGCACTTTTTAATAAAATTTTTATGCGTTTGCAATGCAAAAAATTGTAACTCGTTTGAGTGAAATTTAGAATCTTTCCTTAAAAGTGCATAAAGTCAGTTAAAAATTAAAATTTTCGCTACAATAAGGCAAAAAAGGATTTTTTAGATGATTATTGAAGAGATCAAAAGAGATGAAAATTTTATAAAAGAGATAAGACATGCCCTGCATATTCACCCGGAAACTGCGTATGAAGAGAGATGGACAAGCGATTTTGTTGCAAAGAAACTGCAAAGTTTTGGAATAACCGTTCATAAAGGTTTGGCTAAAACGGGGGTTTTGGGGATATTAAAAAGCGGATATTCCCATAAAAGCGTAGCTTTAAGAGCCGAGCTTGACGCTTTGGATATAAAAGAGCAGACAAACCTCCCTTACAAATCAAGAAACGAATCCAAAATGCACGCATGCGGGCATGACGGCCATATGGCTATGCTCTTAGCGGCGGCTAAATATCTTGCAAAACATAAAGAGCTGTTTGATGGAACAATATATTTTATATTTCAGCCGGCTGAAGAGAATGAAGGGGGAGCTAAGAGAATGATTGAAGATGGGCTCTTTGAAACATATAAAATAGATTCAATTTACGGGCTTCATAACTGGCCGGCTTTGGAAGAGGGAAAAATAGCCATATCCAAAGGAGCGGTTATGGCATCTTATGACAATTTTGAGATAGAGATTTTAGCAAAAGGCTCTCATGCCGCCCATCCAGAACACGGAGTAGATCCAATCCTCATAGCTTCGCATCTTATAACAGCTCTTCAAAGCATAATAAGCAGAGATATAGGAGCTTTGGAAAATGGAATCTTATCAGTAACCCAACTTCACTCAGGAAGCACATGGAACGTCATTCCAGATTCTGCAATTTTAAGAGGAACTGTTAGAACATTTAAAAAAGAGATTCAAGATATCATAGAAGAGAGAATAAAAACTCTATCAGACTCGATAACAAAAGCTTTTAGAGCAAATGCAAAAGTGGATTACAAAAGATTATACCCGGCAACCGTAAACAACTATATAGAGACAGCTTTAAAAAGCGCAAAAGAGGTTGTGGGAGAGGAGAATATAGTTACTAATTTCCCTCCCTCTATGGGTTCTGAGGATTTTTCATTCTTTCTGCAAAAAAAGAGAGGATGCTATGTAAAACTTGGAACCAAAAAGAGAGATAGCGAAAATTTTATGCTTCATAATCCAAAATATGATTTTAATGATAATGTTTTAACAATAGGAGCAAGCTATTGGGTAAAACTTGCGATAAATGAGCTAAAAAATTCCTCTCATTAACCGTCTATTAACTTATGATTGAAACTGTGTTTACAAAAATAATTTATAATAAATAAAAAAAATAAGGAGAAAAGGAATGAAAAAAGCGTTTCTTATTTCGATGGTAGCAGCCTCTTTGATTTATGCTGGAGAGCTGCATTTAAAACTTGCTCCAAAAGGAGCAAAACATGTAATGCCGTCATCACTAAATCAGGTTCTATCTTTCAATCAGGCTGTAGAGCAGGCAAGAAAAGCGGTAGTAAATATCTCTACAAAAAAACATATCAGATTTCATAATGGATTAAATTATCTTTTTAACGATCCATTTTTTAGAGATTTTTTTGGAAGACACTTTAATTTCGATTTGCCAAAAGAGAGAATTCAAAGAGCTTTGGGTTCTGGAGTTATCATATCAAAAGACGGATATATCGTAACAAATAACCATGTAATAAATGATGCTGATGAAATAACGGTAACCATTCCGGGAGACAGCAAAGAGTATTCGGCAAAAATAATAGGAAAAGACCCAGACAGCGATATAGCGGTTATTAAGATAGATCCAAAAAAAGAGCTAACCCCAATTACTTTTGGATACGCTAACGAGCTTAAAGTGGGAGATGTGGTATTTGCCATAGGAAATCCTTTTGGAGTTGGAGAGACCGTTACTCAGGGAATAATTTCGGCTTTAAACAAAAACAGAGTCGGCATCAACAGATATGAAAACTTCATCCAAACAGACGCATCCATAAATCCCGGAAACTCAGGAGGAGCTTTGGTTGACAGCAGAGGAGCGTTAATTGGAATAAACAGCGCAATAATCAGCCGAAGCGGAGGAAACAATGGAGTTGGATTTGCGATACCTGTGGATATGGTAAAAGACGTAGCTACAAAACTGATAAAATACGGTAAAATCCAAAGAGGATATATGGGCGTTAGCATAAGGGATTTAGACAGCAGCCTAAAAGAGGTTTACAATCATAAAGAGGGAGCTGTGGTATTGGATATTGTGCCAGGAAGCGCAGCCGATAAAGCGGGCATTAAAAGGGGAGATTTGATATATGAGGTTGACGGCAAAAAAATCAAAAATGCCGCCGAGCTTCAAAGAGTAATTGGCTCATACGCTCCAAATCAAAAAGTAACTATTAAAATAGAGAGAGACAAAAAAGATAAAACCATACAGCTTAAACTCTCTTCAAGAACATCCCAAATTACTCTTAGCAAAGATAAAGGGGTATTGGGAGGAGTTTATCTTAGCGATTTAAACAGTCAAAACAGATATCAATACAGAATCCCTTCAAACGTTCAGGGTGTTTTGGTAACGGACGTAAAACCAAACAGCAGCGCTGAGAAAGCTGGAATTCAAGCGGGAGATGTTATCGTTCAGATAGAGGATATGGAGATAAAAAACTTAGACGATATAAAAAGAGCTTTAAAAAGATATGGAGATAAGCCTAAAAAAGTGTTTGTAAACAGATACGGAAATATTTTTATATTTGTTCTAAAATAAGGAGGATGTCATTATAAAGGTATTGATGATTGAAGACGATCCGGAAATGGCTCAGATTTTAACCAAATTCCTCTCCTCATACGAAATAGAGGTTACAAATGTAGAAGAGCCCTATTTGGGGCTTTCCAAGCTTGAATTAAATGACTATGATCTTTTGATTTTGGATTTGACTCTGCCAGAAATTGACGGTTTGGAACTAATTCCAAAAATAAGAGAAAAATCGGATATTCCAATTATCATCTCTTCGGCAAGAGACGATATCACAGATAAAGTAATAGGTCTTGAGAGGGGAGCGGACGATTATCTGCCAAAACCATACAATCCAAGAGAGCTTGAAGCAAGAATCAAAAGCCTTCTTAGAAGAAACAAAAAACTCTCTTCTCAAAAAAAGGAAAGCTTCCCCTCTCCCTTTACGCTAAACGAACAGGAGATGAATATCTCTTTTAAAGGAGAACCTCTAAAGCTTACAAGAGCAGAATATGATATTTTGGCCTATTTGATAAAACATGCAAACCAAGTCGTATCAAGAGCCGATATTATCTATAATATAGACTCTATAAGCGATGACAGCACATATAAAAATATAGATGTAATTATCTCAAGAATCAGAAGCAAACTATCAAAAATCGATCCGGAAGCTTCTTTGATAAAATCTGTAAGAGGCGTAGGATATAAACTGACTTTATGAAAAATCTATCCATTTTCTCTTTTATAAATATCATTTTTACAATAGCCTTTTTAGCCGTTGTGGCATCCTTTGTGCTATTTTTAAAATATGATAGAAACCGTTTTCAGCTTCAGCAGCAGCAAAGATACTCAATTATTGCCAACGCCTTTTTATCTGGATTTAGGTTTGTGCCCACATATCAAGAGATAGAGGCGATATGCAACCAGTTTGACGTCCAGCCCGTAACCGATCCAAAAGAGAGGCTTACGGTTTTAAATAGGGCAAAAATGCTCTATTATAAAGAATCAATTCTTGGCAGAATAAGAATATTTAAGCTAAATAGAGATTATTATATCTATGTGCAAAGTTACGGATATAATCTGCTATTAAAAGATAATAAACCCGGAGTTTATCACGCCAAAGGGGCATTGATTATCTTTTTGGCTCTTACAGTGGGGCTTTTGTTTTTGTATCTCTCTTTTCTTAGAAAATTTAAACCCCTAAGAGATCTTCAAAGAGATATAGATAAATTTGCAAAAGGAGATTTAAATATTCATACCAGAATGGATGGAAAAGATGAAATAGCCAAAGTGGCAAACAGCTTTGACAATGCGGTAAAGTATATAAACAACCTCTTAGATTCCAGAAGGCTCTTTATGAGAAATATAATGCATGAGCTGAAAACTCCAATAGCCAAAGGAAGAATAGCTGCGGAAATGGTCGAAGATAAGGAAAATAGGGAGTTTTTGATAAATGTTTTTGAGAGAATAAACAATATAATAGCCGAAATTGCGACAATCGATAGAATAAACACCTCCACATACCAAATAGAAAAAGAGGAGGTAAAAATAGAGGATATTTTAAAATTAAGTCTTGAATTTCTAATGACAGATAAAAATAAAATAGAAATAGATATAAAAGAGAAAAATAAAAAAATAAAAGCGGATAAAAAACTAATGGCTGTGGCTATAAAAAATCTAATAGACAACGCCATTAAATTCAGCCCCGATAGCAAAGCTAAAGTAGAGGTAGATAAAAATCAAATATGCATAATATCAAAAGGGGAACCTCTAAAAAAACCGATAGATTACTACCTTGAGCCATTCTCTCAAGAAGAAAAAAGAAAAGAGGGACTTGGCCTTGGCCTTTATATAGTAAAAAACATAGCAAAACTTCACAATTTTGAATTTATCTACGAATATAAAAACTCTCACTACTTTTGTTTAAAATTTTAATAACTATTTATGAAAATCTTATGATATAATACTTATAAATATACGTATAAGGAAAAACTATGAAAGCAATAGGAATCAGAGAACTTCAAAAAAACCCGTCATTAATAACCAAATGGCTTGAAAACAAAGAATACACCATAATCACAAAAAGAAACAAACCGATAGGTATAACCATATCATTTGATGATAAAATCATAACCGAAGGACTTAAAACTTCTTTTTTAATAGAGGCATATGAAAATTCCTTTATAAGCCTTAGTGAACTGGCAAAATCTCTTAATATGAGCAAAAAAGAGACTATGAAGTTTTTGTCTTCAATAGGTATAGATGTAATTGATTATGACTTTGATGATGATTTGAAAACGGCTGAAAAGTTTTTAAAATGATTATAAGCGATAGCACTACGCTTATAATATTAAGCGACTTAAAAAGATTCAATTTGCTTTCAAATATTTTTGAGAAAGTTTATATTCCGAAAAAAGTATTTGAAGAGGTTAATTATCGAAATAATATTAAATTGCCTGAATTTATAGAAATTATAAAGGTAGAGCAAAATGAACTTTTAACAAACCTTAAAAAAATTCTAGATGATGGAGAAAGTGAAGCAATAGCTCTGGCTGTTCAAAAAAAGCTTCCACTTATCATAGATGAAAAAAAAGGCAGAAAAGTTGCAAAAAATCTTGATATCGAAATTATCGGACTGCTTGGAGTTTTATATCTAAATTACAAAAAAAACTATTTATCCAAAAAAGAAATTGAGGAATTTTTAGACAAAGCTATTTTAAACGGATACCGTATATCCACTGGACTTTTAAAACAATTTTTTAAAAATATTAAATGAATTTTGCCAAATTTTGGTTTTTAAATTATACTAACCTCAACTTAATCTAATAGACTCCTTTAACAATCCTCTCTTTAGCCCTTTTGGCTATCTCTTCATCTTCAGAAGGATTGAAAAACTTAAAACTCTTTCCGCTTTGATGTTCGCCCTTTAAAATATCTCCGCTTTGGCGAAATTTCAAATCAAGTTTTGCTATCTCAAACCCGTCTAAAGTTTCGCAAAAAGCTCTAAGCCTTTCGTTTTTTGGATGCCTTGTAAACAAAAAGCAGTACCCCTTCAAACCGTTTCTGCTAACCCTTCCTCTAAGCTGATGAAGCGTAGCAAGCCCCATTCTCTCAGGAGCCACTATCACTATAGTTGTTAATTTTGGCAAAGAGATTCCAACCTCTATTAAGGTAGTGGCTATCAAAATATTTCCATTTTCCCTAAACTCCTTTAAAATATCCTCCTTTTCCCTGTCTTTCCCGTGAGTTACAAAAACTTTGTCAAAGTTTTTAATCCAAAAATCTTTGGCTTCATCTATCGATAGATACTCTATTGCTTCGCTCTCTTCTACAAGAGGATAAACAATTATCGTTTGATGCCCCAAAGCGCTCTCTTTTTTTATATGAAGAATTAAATCTTTAAAATCTTTCTTAGTAATAATCTTTGTTAAAATATCTTTTTTAAAAGGAAGCTCCTTTATAAAAGAGTAATCCACAAGATTAGACTCTATCAAACTAAGAGTTCTTGGAATTGGAGTTGCGGAAAACTGAAGATAATGGGGATTTAAATCTCCTTTTGAGATAAGCTTTTTTATCATCTCTCTTTGAAGAGTTCCAAATCTGTGCTGTTCATCCACCATCACAAGATCACATTTTGGAAGCTCTCTATACAAAAGAGCGTGAGTTCCTATAATAAAATCAAAATCTTCCAAATTCTCTTTCTTGCTTTTATTGGTAACCAAAGCTATTTTTATATCAAAATGTTCAAGATACTTTTTTGCCTCGAAAAATATCTGCTCGGCAAGAATGGTTGTAGGAGCCATCAAAACAGACTTAAAGGGATAAACCATGAAAGCTGCGGCCAAAATAACCATCGTCTTCCCGCATCCCACATCCCCCATAATCACCCTCTTTGCCGCTACACTTTTTTTTAAATCCTCTTTTATATCTTCTATGGCTTTAAGCTGGTCGCCGGTTAGTTTAAAAGGAAGGGAGTTTATAAAAGGCTTTGGATTTGGATTTTTAAAAACCCTGCTTGCTTTTAGATGTATCTTTCTTTTTGAAAGCTTTCTCATATAATTGAAAACTTCCACAAATTTCAAAACATCCAAAAATTTCTCAAATGAGGGAATAAAGTTTTTTGGAAAATGA
>JALVCR010000245.1 GCA_027009865.1 Campylobacterales bacterium | reverse complement strand
CATAAAGAGTTTGAAGAGTATATCGCTTTCTTAAACGGTTTTGAGAGGGCTATTGTTGCCGGAAGCGGTTTTTTGGCAAATATCGCTTTGATAGAATCTCTGCCAAGAAGAAAAGATCTGCTTATTTTGGATGAAAAGTTTCATGCAAGCGGAATTTTAGCCTCAAAACTTGCTTCCAATACAGTTTTTTTCAAACATAACGATCCTTTGGATCTGGATAGAATTTTAAAAAGTTTTGATTTTCAAAGAGCGATAGTAGCCGTAGAGGGCGTTTATTCGATGGATGGCGATATAGTAAATAGGGAAATATTTAAAGTCTGCGATAGAAAAGATACTATTTTGATAGTGGACGAGGCTCATAGCGCAGGGGTTTTGGGAGATAGTTTTTTGGGAGTTTTTGAGCATTTTAACATAAAGCCAAAAAAGAACCATATAAAGATGGGGACATTGGGAAAGGCTTTGGGAAGTTATGGAGCCTATATTCTCTGTTCAAAAGAGATAGAGGATTTTTTGTTAAACAGAGCCAAAACTTTGATATACGCTACCGCCGTCTCTCCTTTTGATATCGCTTTGGCTCATGAGGGAATGAGATATATTCAGGCAAACAAAAAAAAGCTAAAAAAGAAAAGAGAGGAGCATATAGAGCTTTTTAGAAAAAATTTAGATATAAAAATTGATGCTTTAATTGCCATCATTGAGATTGGAAATTCAAAAAAGGTAATGGAGCTTAAAGAGTTTTTTTTAAAAAAGGGATTTTTGATAGGAGCTATAAGACCTCCTACCGTAGATAGGGCTTTGCTTAGAATTATACCTCGTCTTAATGTAAAAAAGGATATACTAAAAGAATTTTTGGAAATTTTAAAGAGGAAGATTTGATTGTTTAAATGCAAGCAATTAAAAATATTTTATAAAGACTCTGTTTTAGTTGATATCTCTTTCTCTTTTGAAAAATCTTTTGCTCTTGTGGGAGAGAGCGGAAGCGGAAAGAGTTTAACCCTTAGAGCTATTTTGGATCTTTTGCCTTCTTCTATGAGAAAGGAGATGAAAATAGAGAGCCCTTTTCCTTTAAAAAGAGGAGAGAGTGTTTCGATAGTTGTTCAAAATCCTTTTACCGCTCTCTCTCCTCTTACAAAAATAAAGGATCAGTTTTTTATTCCCAAAAGCGAGGCTTTGAAATTTATGGAGTATGTGGGGCTTGATGGGGAGCTTCTTTACAGATTCCCAAGCGAGCTTAGCGGAGGGCAGCTTCAAAGGGTAATTGTGGCTATGGCTCTTTGCGTAAAGCCCAAACTTTTGCTTTTGGATGAGCCGACAACCGCTCTTGATAGCGAAAGCAAAGAGAGAATTTTAGAGCTTGTAAAAAATCTTCAGCAAAAATTTGGCTTTTTGATTTTATTTGTAACTCACGATATAGATTCGGCTGCCGCTCTTTGCGAAGAGATAGCGGTTTTGAAAAAAGGAAAAATTGTGGAAGAGGGATATATGAAAGATATTTTAAAAAACCCAAAAAAAGATTACACAAAAAAATTGATTGAATCAAATTTCAAAAACAGGGGTTTTAGAGAGTGAAGTATTTAATAGCTTTTTTTATCGTTTTAGCGCTCAGTTTGGCCGGGACGTTTTTTTATTTTTATTCTCAAGTAAAGTTTGACGCAAATAAGATAATAAACTACAACCCGCCTCTCTCTTCTCAAATATATGATAGAAATGGAAACCTTTTGGCAAATATTTTTGATAAGGAAAATAGGGAATATGTAAAATACGACGATATTCCTCCAAGAGTGATAGAGGCTTTGGTAGCGATAGAGGATACTACCTTTTTTGAGCATAAAGGAGTTAATTTGGAGGCAATTTTTAGAGCCGCTATAATAGATTTAAAAGAGATGAGATTAGCCCAAGGGGCAAGCACACTAACTCAGCAGCTAATTAAGAATACTCTTTTAACCAGAGCCAAAAAGTTTAGAAGAAAGATAAATGAGATGATTATAGCTATGAAGCTTGAGCATTATCTCTCAAAAGAGAAAATTTTAGAAATCTATTTAAATCAAGTATATTTTGGACACGGATATTACGGAATAAAAACGGCTTCAAAAGGCTATTTTCATAAAGAGCTTAAAGATTTGAATTTAAAAGAGATAGCTATGCTTGTCGGGCTTCCGAAAGCTCCAAGTTTATATGATCCCACAAGACATCTTGATTTCTCTTTAAGCAGAGCCAATCTTGTTTTGCTTAGGATGAAAAATTTGGGCTGGATAAGAGAAGATGAGTTTAAAAAATATGAGAAATTTATTCCAAAAGTCTATAACGATACTCTAACCTCAAACAAAGCTCCTTATCTTGTTGATGAAACTTTAAGAGAGCTTAAAAGAATGAAGGGCTATGATGATATCAAAACGGGCGGATATAAAATATATCTAAATATAGATAGCGAAATTCAAAAGATTGCTAAAGAGGCGTTTTTAAAAGCTTATAGGGAGATTTTAAAAAGAGAAAAGGATGATGAGAATAATACCTCTTTAAACGGCGCTATGGTAGTTATGAAAAATTCTACCGGAGAGATTTTGGCAATGATTGGGGGAGCTGATTACAAAAAAAGCGCTTTTAACAGAGCTACTCAAAGCAAAAGGCAACCGGGAAGCAGTTTTAAGCCCTTTGTATATCAGGTGGCTTTGAATTTGGGCTATTCCCAAGCAAGCGAAATAGCGGATATATCAAGAGTTTACAGAACAAATGATCCTAAAAGAAAGTTTTGGAAGCCTAGAAATTATGAGAGAAATTTTGAAGGAGTTATCACTTTAAAAGATGCCCTTGTGCACTCAAGAAACCTTGCTACGATTAATCTTGTAAGCGAGATTGGGCTTGATGTTTTGATAGGGGAGCTTAAAAAGATGGGATTTGAAAATCTTCCTGCCAATCTATCTATGGCTCTTGGAACTTTTGGAATATCTCCATATAGATTTAGCGAATACTATTCCATATTTTCAAATTACGGCAAAAAGGTAAAGCCTGTTTTTATTAGAAAAATAGTGGATAGGTTTGGAAATGAAAAGGTTTTTGAATCCCAAAAAACCAATATCGAACCTTCCAAACAGGCCTATTTGATAATAGATATTTTAAAAGATGTAATAAAAAGAGGAACCGGAAGAAATGCAGCCGTTAAAGGAATAGAGCTTGCAGGAAAAACCGGAACGACCAATAATAATGTGGATGCCTGGTTTTGCGGATTTTCTCCTGAAATTCAAACAATAGTATGGTTTGGAAGAGATAATAATAAGCCAATAGGCAAAAAAGAGACGGGCGGAAGAGCGGCGGCTCCGGCTTTTAGATACTTTTTTGAAAGCTATCTGAAACTTCATCCCGAAACAAAAAGAGAATTTGACGTGCCAACCGGTGTTATGAGAACCAAAATAGCCGGTAAAACAGTTCTCTTTACCGATATTTCCAAACCTCCAAAAAGAAGCATCGATTCCGTTGCCGCTCCCGATGAGGAGCTTTTGTTTTAGGTTAGGAAATCTCTTCTTTAGGGTAGAAAATATTCCTTTTAGTTGTTGACATATATAACAGAATGTGTCATATTGTTATATGATTAAAAGTTTCCAAGATAAAATGACAGAAAAATTTTATATAACAGGAAAAAGCAGAAAAATACCGTCAAATATTCAAGATAGTAATGCTTATAATGTAAAAATAGTAGATTATCACTAATTTAAAAAGGAAGTTATTATGATAGAGTTGCAAAGAGAGCCTACACATCCTGGAGAGATTTTAAAAGAGGAGTTTTTAGAGCCGATGGGTATTACACAAACAAAATTGGCAAAATATTTTGGAACATCGCCTGAGCTTTGGCTTAATTTACAAAATAGTTATGATCTTTATAAAGTTCTTAAAAAGAGTTTGATAGAATCTATTGAGCCTATTAAAGAAATAGCATAAAAATATTTAAGGTAAATTCAAAATAAATTGATAAAACTCTTGCGATATTTTTTGATAATTTCTTTTTAAGAGAAGTTTTTTAAATCCTCTCTCTCCCATATTTGAAATTTCTTCTTTTGGGGTGGGGAGTATCTCTTTTATCTTTTTCTTTATCTCATCTTTATTAAAATTGCATATCCATCCATCATCTTTATCGCAAAATATCTCCATGCATTCTGGAATTTTGCTCATAAGAGAGGGAATTTTAGCTTCGTAATACTCCATAATCTTGGTTGGAGAGGATATTAGATATAAAATACTCTCAGGAATCAAAGAGATTCCCACGTCATATAAAGGAAGTTTTTTTAGAAGTTTTTCTCTTTCTATCGGAGGGTATATTTTTATTTTTTTTTGATTTTTTGTTAGATTATTTAAAATATTATTTGCATATTTAAAATTTGGAGTATATATTTCCAAAATAAAATCGCCTTTTATCTCCAAAAACGCTTTAAATATTGTTTCAAACTCTCTTAATCTGTCTATGGTTCCTATATAGATAAATTTTAAGGTTTTCTCTTTTTTTGGCTTTTTCTCTATTTCATTTTTAGGATCTATTCCAAGCGGCAATGGAAAATATGGAATTTTTAAATCATAATAGAAAATATTATACATACTCTCAGATATGGGAAGAAAGAAATCGCACTTTTTTAGATCTCTTTTTTGTAAAAAATCTTTTATTTCAAACTCTATCTTTTTCCTAAAGAGAGCCTTTTTTGTGATTTTTGCTTCATAATATCTTCTAAAGGTATGAGGGAAAGAGAGCTGAAAGCCAAGTTTGTAATCTTTGTTTTCTAAAAACTGTTTTAAGATATCAAATCTGTTTCTAACTATTACGATATCATATTTTTTATTTAGATTTTTTCTGATTCTGTTTTTAAGTTTATAAGGAAAAATAATTTTATTTTGGATTTTGTCAATATCTTTTGCTTTTTGATCAAAAAATATCAAATCTATCTCAAAAAACTCTTTTAAATATCCGTTGAAAATCCCCTCTATTGCGTTATGATTTTTATTTTTAAAAAGATCCGTTATAAAGAGGAGTTTTTTCATACCCTATCTTGGCTTTATTATCGAATAGAGCTTTCCAGTAACTTCGTTTGAGAAGATTTTTAGTGTTTTATTTAGCCATTTTTCATCTTTTTTAGCCGCTATTCTTTTGATATGATCTAATTTTCTGTTGGCTCTGTTAAGTCCTCTCTCTATTGTATAAAATATTTCAAATCCATGTCTTTTAGCTTCTTCTATCAAATCTTCATCATAATAGCCTCTCGGCCAGCATAGATGTTTATCATCTATTCCAAGCCTTTTTTTCATCACCTCTTTGGTTAGAGGAAACTCCTCATTCCAGGTGCATCTTTTAAAATATCCGTCTCTGTGGGTGTGAGTATGGGAATGATAATCAAAAACATCGCTCATCTCTTCTATCTCTTTCCAGTTTAAAACAACCTTTTCCGGATATACGGCTATTTCGGTTTTGCATTTTCCATGATTGATAGCGCCCGGATCGAACTCTCCCTTTTTTTTGCTTGCCTCTTCTATCCAGTTTGTTACTATAAAAAGCGTAGCTTTCAAATTATATTTTTTTAAAATCGGATAGGCATAAACATAGTTATCTTTCCAGCCGTCATCGAAAGTTATCATTACCGATTTATGGGGAATTTTTAATTTTTTCTTTTTGAATAGATAAAACTCTTCGCTTGTTAGGGTTTTATATCCGTTTTCTGCTAAAAATCTCATTTGAGCGTCAAACTGCTTTATCGAGCTTGTTATAAAACCAGCTTTTGGCAATACATGGTGATACATCAAAACAGGAACGTTCATTTTATAATCTCTCTATAAAGATTTTGGGTTAATTCTACCATTTTTTTTACCGAGAAATTATTCTCAATAAAAATTCTTGCATTTTTTTTGTAAAAAAGACGAGAGTTTTTATCTGTAATTAATTTTTTTAACTTTTGTGTTAAATCGTCTATATTTCTGGGCTCAAAAAGAAGTCCGTTTTTATCCTCTCTAACACACTCAACTATCCCTCCAACCTTGCTTGCTACTACCGGCACAGAGCATGCGGAGGCTTCCAAAATGGAAGTTCCCAAAGCCTCCATGCTTGATGGAAGGCAAAAAATATCAAGATCGCTTAAAATTTCCGATATATCTTCTCTATGGCCGGTCATTACTATCTTATTTTGTAGGTTTTTATCTTTGATAATTCTCTTTAGCTTCTCTTCCTGAGGACCGCTTCCGATTATCATTAGTTTGATATTTTCATTTTTTAATCTCTCTATCGCCTCTATCAAGTCTATATGTCTTTTTGCGTTTCTAAGGACGGCTACTATTCCTATTAAAACGGTTTCATCGTCTATATTGAACTCTTTTCTTAGTTTTTTAAGAGAGTTTGGTTTAAATTTTTCAGTATCTATTCCCGTATAGATTGTAGTTAATTTCTCCTCTTTTACGCCAAGCTTTTTTAAATTTTCTTCTACTTTTTTGCTTACGCACACAACTTTATCGCTTAGATTGTAAGATAGAGGGCTTTTATTTGGCGTTAGAAGATGTCTTGTTCTAACTACTTTGGCTTTAGTTAATTTTCCCAAAATATTCCCAAGCCATGCATCTTTTCCAGAATGTGTAGAGATTATTTTTATATTATTTTTTTTAATGAAATTTACAAGAGAAAATATCGTTTTTGGATTATATATAGGGTTTAGCTCAAAAGGGATTACATCGGCATTAATCTCTTCTTTTCTTTTATAAAGATCGGAGTTTGGTCTAACGATATAGAATACTTTAAACTCTTTGTCCAAATTATTAATAAGCCTTATCGTTCTTTTCTCCTGTCCTCCCCATCCAAGCGAGTATTCAAGTTCCAAAATATTCATCTTAATCTCTTTAATATCTCCTCTTTTATTAAATCAAAATCAAAATCCATAAGACAATCGCTGATTTTGCTTCCGTTGCATCCGTCTTTTTGGCAAGGGATGCAATCCCAATTTTTCTGAATTACCGTATGATTTTTAGATCTTTGTATTCCTTTATTTAAAAGATATCTGTTTTTTTGCTCCTCATTATCCCAAGGACCCCAGTTTTTAGAAGAGCTTGGACCAAAAAATGCTATTGTTGGAATGTTGTTTGCGGCTGCTATATGCATAATTGCCGTATCGACTCCTATAAACAGTTTAGCTTTTTTGTTTAAAGCTATAGTCTCTTTTAAAGAGAGCTTTCCCGATAGATTTATAGGGGAGCTTTTGCAAAGGGATAGAATCGAGTTTATTTTATCTATCTCCTTTTTTTGGGGCGCTGCTGTTAGGATGACTCTCTCTTTTAAATCAAGCTCTAAAAAATCTATGATTTTTGCCATTATCTCATCTTTTACGCATTTAAACATCCATCGTGAGACGGGATGAATATGTATAAAATTTTCATATCTGCTCTCTTTATTGGAAAAGACGTAAACTTTTGTTTCAAATTTTTTTAATCCCAAAGCATCTAAAGCATCAAGCGAAGCTTCGCATATATGTTTGCTCCAAGGTTTTGGCAGGGCATGGGTATAGGCGTTTTTTAAAATACCCTTTTTTGGAGGTATTCCAACTCTAATTTTTGCCCCGCTAAAGAGAGCGTAAAATGCCCCTCTCTCTCCTTCTGTTAAGTTTATCACTATATCATACTTTTTATCTCTTATCTTTTTTGCAAATTTCAGTTCATATAAAGCTCTTTTGAAAAAAGGGAGAGATTTTATTTTATCTCTTTTGTAAGAGAGTATTTCATTAATATCCAAATTATCCTCTATCATCTCTTTTGTCTCTTCATTTAGGGCAAAATCTATCAAAGAGGAGGGATAGTTTAGCTTGAGATTCTTTATAAGCGGAGTTGACAAAAGGACATCCCCGATATTTCTAAATTTAATTATTAAAATTCTCATCTATTCTCTAACAGTTTTTCCAAGCTTTTTTGAGGGGATTTGCCTCTTAAAATCTCCCAAACTTCAGAGGCTATCGGAGTGTAGATGTCTCTTTTTTTTGCTATTTTTATGAGCGCGTCGGCTGTGGGCACTCCTTCTGCAACCTCTTTTAGCTCTTCTAAAATCTCTTTTAAACTTTTCCCTTTTGCCAAAGCATATCCGACTCTATAGTTTCTTGATAGTCTACTGCTTGCCGTTAAAAAAAGATCTCCCGCT
>JALVCR010000244.1 GCA_027009865.1 Campylobacterales bacterium | reverse complement strand
AGATATTTTTCTTTTTGGAGGATTGTATTTTGTAATAGCAGTTTTATATCTGTATCCCTATTTTGCTACGTTTTTGACGGTAGGATATCAGGAGATTCCCCCTCTTTTTGATTCAGATCTATATCTTTATATGAATTTTTCAAATGTGCATATTTCGCCTAATAACACTATTACGAGTCCTTGGTATGGGGATACGATAAACGCTTCTACTTGGGCTTATAGAAAATTTGATCTCTCTTTTATTATTTTTAGAATAATTGCTTCTCTTTGCGGTCATAATTGGACAATTACGATGATTGTCTGGACTCTTTTTTGGATAACTCTTATCTATATAGCTGCTTTTTATCTATTTAGAGAGATTGCGGGAAGGGATAAAAGACTTTTAATAGCTTTTGGGCTTTTATTTTTGTTTTTGATGAGAGTTCCGGAGATTTCCAATATAATAAAAACCTATCTTCATTTCTCAATCAGCGATACTTTAAGAGTCGATCTTGCTTTTAGCAGGGCTTTTTTCCCGCAGGCTTCCATTGTATTTTTATTTTTGTATCTCTATCTTTTAATAAAGGTTTTAAAGGAGAGTAAAATATCTTTATGGATAGCTCTCTCTTTGGTTCAGTTTTTGGCTTTGAAAACTTTTCCGTATCTTTTGATGATTTTGGCTTTTTTGACATTTTTGGTTTTGTTTTTCTACTTTTTTATAGAAAGGGAAAAGCTTAAATTTTCTCATATATTCATTTACGCCTTTTTATGTATCTTTTTGGATCTATCATATCTGATTTTAACCGGACACACTGAAAGTGCGGGAATGAAGACTCAAATTATCGATATAGATTTTTCAAGACTTAAATACTTTTTCAAAGGCTCTATGATTTTGGCAATTATTTTTGCCTCTTTAATAGCTTTTATAAAATCTAAAAGTTCAAACGAATCCAAAATAGTCATTTTATCTTTAGGCCTTAGTTATATAATTTTAACTCTATCGCATGCTTTTTTCTCTCCGGCTCTTCAGATAGAAAATCATATCTACTATTTTGCCGCTACTATTTTTGCAATAGAGATATTTTATCTTCTTGTTCAGCTTGATAGTTATTTGGAACTTTCTTTGAATTTCAAAAGAAATATAGGCTTTGCGGCGATTTTATTGATGATTTTTCAAGGAGCAGTTAGCGCTCACTCTCACTATAAAAGATACTATTTGGAAAACAAGATAAATTACGAAGTTTTTCAGCAATTAAAGAAAATTGGCTGCGATAGGGATACTCTTATAATAACTCCGGCATTTGTCCCCTCTCTAATCTCTCCAATTAGCTTCTCTTTGGAGTGTAAAAGCGAGATTTTATACCATCCCGATGCCCATTTTCTATCCAAAAAGAAAAAAGGGGAGGATACTCACAAAATAAGACAGGCTATCTATCTCTATTTGAAAGGGGCGGATGAAGCTTGGATAGATAAGCTTTGGGATAAAGATACCGATTGGAGAGTGCAGTATGAGTATGTTATTCCGGCTTTAAGACTATTTTTAAAAGATGAAAACAGAGAGAGCTTTTTAGCTAAAAAAAGAGAAGAGATGAGATTCTATTTTGAAAAGTTTGTGAAAGATAATAATAAGCTTTCCTCATTTTTTAGAAAATATAAAAAAATAGTGATTGTCGATTTTAAAGATAAGCCCCATTTTTCAAAAGATAGATTAAATACTCTTTTTAGGAAAGAAAAGGTAGAAGATAGAGATAATTTGGTATTTTATATTATGAAATCAAAATGAAGAGAAATTTTTTTGTAGATATTTCCCATACCAAAAGAGTTGGATTTTGGATTGAAAATGGTTTTGAGGTTTTAAAAAGAGAGGGGGTTATAGCTCTTTTTAAGAAAATATTTAAAAGATTTTATTTTTGGATTTTGGGAGTGGATTTTGCTCCCGAATCTTTACAAAAATATGATATTGAAAATATAAAAAGCGCGAGTGTTTGCAATCATATACTTGATAAAAGTTTTGATGAGATAATTGAGAGATTGAAAAGTTTTGATTTAAATATTACTGAGGGTATTTTTCTTGATTATGGAAGCGGG
>JALVCR010000243.1 GCA_027009865.1 Campylobacterales bacterium | reverse complement strand
AACTCCCGTAGGACCCGCAAAAAGGAAAGAGCCTATCGGGGCGTTTGGATTTCCAAGGCCGGCTCTGCTTCTTTTTATCGCCGTAGCAAGCTCCTCTATCGCCCTATCTTGTCCGAAAACTTTGGCTTTTAAATTTTTTTCAAGATTTTTCAAAATCTCTTTATCATCAACGCTTACCTGTCTTGCCGGGATATTTGCCATTTTGGCCAAAACTTCTTCTATCTGGGCTTTATCCACTACCCTGTTTTCTACATCTTTTAAATGGTAAGAGGCTCCGACCTCATCAACCAAATCTATAGCGGAATCTGGAAGAAATCTGTCGTTAATATACTTTTTGGCAAGCTCAACGGAACTTTTTAGAGCCTCGTTTGTATATTTTACATTATGATGCTCTTCATATTTATCTCTCAAACCTTCCAAAATTTTATAGGCATCCTCTAAACTCGGCTCATCTACATCTATTTTTGCAAATCTTCTGCTTAAAGCTCTGTCTTTATCAAAAAAGTTTCTAAATTCGCTATAAGTTGTAGCTCCTATACATTTAATTCTTCCGCTTGCCAAAGCAGGTTTCAAAAGATTTGACAAATCCATAGAGCCTCCGCTTGTAGCTCCCGCTCCGACAATCGTATGAATCTCATCTATAAATAAAATAGCGTTATCTATCTCTTCAAGCTCTTTTAAAAGACCTTTTAATCTCTTCTCAAAATCTCCCCTGTATTTGGTTCCAGAAAGCATAGCTCCAAGATCCAAAGCAAACAGCGAAGCGCTCTCTAAAATCTTTGGAACCTCCCCTTTATAGATTTTTACCGCAAGACCTTCCACAATAGCCGTTTTTCCAACTCCCGGCTCTCCGACTAAAATAGGGTTGTTTTTCTTTCTTCTGCAAAGAATCTGCATCATTCTGTTTAATTCTCTCTCACGCCCTATTAGAGGATCTATTTTCCCCTCTTTTGCCATTTTGATTAAATCTATACTGAAATTTGCGAGATCTCCGTCCTCTTTGATTTTTACTCTCTCTTTCAATTTCTCATCCGTAATAACGTCTATCAATTTAAACTTAGTAACTCCCTGCTGTTTTAGCAAATAGACGCTATAAGATCTCTCCTCTTCATATAAGGCCACC
Organism: Campylobacterales bacterium; assembly: GCA_027009865.1. Classification (GTDB taxonomy): domain Bacteria; phylum Campylobacterota; class Campylobacteria; order Campylobacterales; family JAADDG01; genus JAADDG01. Next base: position 945 of record JALVCR010000243.1, on the reverse strand, counting down.
AAAAGATCCTCAACGCTTGCCTCTCTCTTCTCAGCCCCCTTTACATGGGCTATCATCGAATCTATAACTCTTGCTAACGCTACGGTTTCAAAAGGGCTGTGAGCGATATCTTCTGGAAGCGGTTTGAAAACCGACTCAAGATGGGATCTGATTCTCTCTCTTAGAAATTCGATATTCGCCCCGCACTTTGTCAAAATATTTCTAACGTGCTGATTTTCCAAAAGCACATAAAAAACATGTTCTATTGTAATATATTCATGCCTTTTCTCTTTGGCGTGAATCAACGCCTCATTTAATATAGAGTTTAACTCTTTGCTTAACATCATGCCTTCTCCATTCTAACTCTTAAAGGATATTCGTTCTCTCTGGCTTTCCTTCTTACCTGCTCCACCTTCGTTTCGGCAATCTCATAAGTATAGATGCCGCACACTCCTTCGCCTTCCCTATGAATCTTTAACATAATACTTACGGCTCTCTCTATCGGATGGTGGAAAATGGTAACCAAAATCTCCACCACAAAATCCATCGAAGTGTAATCATCGTTTAGTAAAATAACCTTATATTTCTCCGGCTCCTTTAGCTCTTCCTCAAAGGAGGAGTCCGTTTTATACTCGTTTTGGAAACCCAAAGCGTAAATCCTTTCTTAAGCGATTTTTATGGATAAACCGCTTAATCTTAATATCTATTATAACTCTCTTTTTAAAAAAAATCTATACTTAGAGACCATTTTTATTATATCGGTAAAAAAAATTTTTTCTACTTGTAAAATTGTAATTTTATTATATATATTATAATATAATTTTTTCAAAAGGATGTTTGAAAATGACCGAAAATATCTTCATAACCGCCACAAATACCGACGTCGGAAAGACTTTTGCCGCTTTGGCTTTAATAAAAGAATTGCACAAAAGAGGCATAAAAACCGGTGTTTTTAAACCTATAGAG
>JALVCR010000242.1 GCA_027009865.1 Campylobacterales bacterium | reverse complement strand
ATTTAAAATAAGAAATCTAAACGGAAAAGAGTTTATAGAGCTTTTGAAAAATGAGTTTCCAAATCTCAAAAAAATAATCGTGGGATATGATTTTAGATTTGGTAAAAACAGAGCAAACTATGCAAAGGATTTAAAAAATCTTTTTGACGGAGAGGTAGAAATAATAGAAGAGATAAAAATAGACGGTATCTCGGTTCACTCAAAAACAATAAGAGAGCTTATAAAAAAAGGCGATTTAAAAACAGCAAATAAGCTTTTGGGAAGAGATTACTCTATTTTTGGAAAAGTAATAAAGGGGCTTGGAATAGGAAGAAAAAAACTCTATCCAACCATAAATATATCAAATAGCTCCTTTCTTCTTCCAAAAGAGGGAGTTTATGCCACTTTTTCAAAAATAAACGAAAATTTATATCCTTCTGTAACATTTATCGGAAAAAGAGAGACGATAGATAACAGCTTTTCAATAGAGACTCATATTCTAAAAGAGAATTTCAACGAAAAAGATTTTAAAACAGTAGAGATTATTTTCAAGGAGTATTTAAGAGAAAACAGAAAGTTTGATAGTTTAGAGGATCTAAAAAGACAAATTTCAAAAGATATCAAAAAGGCAAAAGAGATTTTAAATTGATGGTGCGACGGGCGGGACTTGAACCCGCACGGCCGAAGGCCACTACCCCCTCAAGATAGCGTGTCTACCAGTTCCACCACCGTCGCGTATTAAAAGAGAGGATAAACCTCTCTTTTTTTTACATAAAAGGATTTGCGTAAAGTAGAATCAAAGCTACAACCAACGCATAAATAACTTGCGCCTCTATCATAGCCAAGGCGATAAACATTGTAGTCATCAATTTTCCGCCAAGACCTGGATTTCTTGCAGTTCCGGCAATTGTAGCGGCAGCTGTGCTACCCATACCTATAGCGCCACCTAATGCGGCCAAACCTAAACCAACACCAGCGCCCAATGCTGAAAAAGCTTTAAGTGTCTCGCCTGCTGCTGAACCCTCTCCGGCAAATGCAGCTGTTGCAATAGCAACGATTAAGAAAAGTAACTTTCTCATAAAAAACTCCTTAGATTTTTACGAAGTCCGTTCGGCTTGCGTATCCCTACTTACCACTTCGTGCGCAAAATTATATCCAAATTTTGTTAAAATTAACTTATTTTTGAAACTAAAGCAAGCTCAATCTTATGTCCTTTCTGGCTTAAAATCTTAACCTTTACCCTATCTCCTATATTTACCACATCAGTTACTCTGTTTACTCTGCCTAAAGAGAGTTTAGAGATATGCAAAAGCCCGTCAACTCCTCCAGGAAGCTCTACAAAAGCTCCAAAATCGGCAATTCTAACCACTTTCCCCTCATACACTTTTCCCTCTTCAAATTTTATAATCTCTCTCTCATAAGTTTTCCTTTGGGCTATCTTTTTTATATGATCGCATGCCGCTTTAACTTTGGCTTTATTTTGCCCAGTAACTGTAATTTCACCTTTTTCTCTATTTATATCTACTGATACTTCAAATTTTTCTATTATCTCTTTTATCGTTTTTCCAGCTTGTCCTATAATATCTACAATCTTGGAAGGATTGATCAAAAAGGTATGAGAAGATGGAAGAAGATCTTCATTTATTACTATCTTTTTAGCCGCTTCCTCCATAATATTCAAAATTTTATCTCTTGCTTTAGCCGCTTGATCTAAAGCTTCTTTTAAAATTTCTTTGCTTATTCCTCCAAGTTTTATATCCATTTGAAGAGCGGTAATTCCATCTTTTGTTCCGGCAACTTTAAAATCCATATCCCCGTCATGATCTTCAAGACCTAAAATATCGGTTAAAATAGCATACCTCTCATCCTCTACAATAAGCCCCATTGCAACTCCGGCTACCAACTTCTCTATCTCTACTCCGGCAGCCTTTAGGGCCAAAGCTCCTCCGCAAACAGTAGCCATTGAAGATGAGCCGTTAGATTCCAAAATCTCCGATACTACCCTTATTGTCTGATTTTCTCTTTTTACAATTACAGGCTCTAAAGCTCTTTTTGCCAAATTTCCATGTCCAAGTTCTCTTCTGCTTGGAGGCTTTAGAGGAGTTGCTTCTCCAACGCAAAATCCTGGAAAATTATAATGCACCATAAAAGTTTCATAACTTACGCTCTTTTCGGTTAATAAATCAAACATCTGAGCATCTTGAGCATTTCCCAAAGTAACAGAAACCAAAGCTTGGGTTTGGCCTCTTGTAAAAAGACAAGAACCGTGAACGGATGGAAGAATATTTGTCTCAATAGAGATATCTCTTATATCTTCAAGCCCTCTTCCGTCAGCTCTTCTCTTTTCATTTAAAATCATATCTCTTACAATTTTTCTTTTGTAAACATCCAAAACTTTCTGGATGGTATCCAAATCCCATTCTTGTTCTTTAGCAACATCATCTTCCAAAATCTCTTTTGCTATATTTTTAAGCTCTATTGCTCTTTCGCTCTTTGCCATTTTATTAATGGCTTCATAAACTCTATCTTTATAAAATTCATCTATATAGATATAGATATTCTCATCTATCTTTTCATCTATCAATGTAAGATTAGCATCTGGTTTTTTTAGTTCTTTGAAACTGTTTTCATAAATTTTCGCAGCTTCCGTAATATGAGATTGAGCTAAAGATAGAGCTTTTAGCATCTCTTCATTTGAAACCTCGTTTACCTTATGAATCATCACAACATTTTCTGCAATAGTTGGATCCATCAAAGGATCGATTTCGGGATATGGATAAACGTCTGCTTCCATAGTATCTATGGATCTCATCTCTATCATTAAAAGCTGATCTTTAGTTCCCGCTACATACAGATCCAAAGAGCTCTCTTTAAGCTGAGAATTTGTCGGGTTTATAACAAACTCTCCGTTAAGTTTTCCTATCCTGATTCCGCAAACTGGAACATTTACCGGAATATCAGAAAGATAAAGAGCGCAAGAAGCGGCATTCAAAGCCATAACCTGCATATCGACATCTTCATCCGAGCTTACAACCATGACTGTAATTTGAGTCGGATACATATAACCTTTTGGAAAAAGCGGTCTTAAACTTCTATCTATTATTCTTGCTGTCAATGTCTCAAAATCTCCCGGCTTTGCTTCCCTTTTTACAAATCCTCCGGGAATCTTGCCCGCGGCATAAGCCTTTTCCACATATTGAACGGAAAGGGGGAGAAAATCTTCCTCTACCATCTCATCTTCTCTTGCAACAGCCGCTATCATAACAGCCTTGCCTCTTCTCATCAAAACCGAACCGCTTGCCTGTTTTGCTATATATCCTATTTCATACCGCTCTTTTACGTTATTAATCTCTATATCTATTTTGCATCCCATATTCTACAAATTCTCCTTAACTTTATTTCTTTTTTTAAGAATATTTTTCACATCCTCCCCCTCTGCCTCTTCATACTCTTCATAATAAAAAGAGGTTTCTATAAAGTCTTCTATCAAATGCAGATAAAATATCTCATCTGCCTTAGAGAGAAAACTTTTATAAACTTGTTTGGGCATAATCGGCACACCTATTTTAACAGATTTTGCTCTATTATTGATTAAAGATTTTATTGCCGTAAGCATTTTTAAGCCGCTTTCGCAACCGTCGTCTATTAAAACAACATTTCTATCCTCTATTTTCCCTTTTAAATCGTAAACTCCCTTAAAAGAGTGGACTTTAGAGATGATATCCTCGTCATATCTTCTATGAGCCTCTCCGTAGATATAATCTCTTGTGATATCAAAAGAGTTTATAAGCTCATAACTTCCGACTATATCCTCTGTCTCGCTTACCATAGCCACAACACACTCTTTATTATTTGGAGCCAAAATAGGCTCCATAAAAATTATATCGAAATCGCATTGAAACTTCTCGGCTAAAAAGGAAGCTATATAAATAGCGTTAAAAGATAGAGCCAAAAAAAGCCAATTTTCCTCTTTAGCCCTCTCTTTGGAAAAGAGTTCTGAAAGTTTTATGGCAGCTTGAAGTCTGTTTTTAAATTTAAAATCTAAATTTTGAGGCATGATACTCTCTTGGAAACTGTTTTATTATCTCCTCTTTTGAAAAGGTAAATCTATAATTTTCAATATAATCTTTCAATATTTTGTAAGCTTCGTTTATCTCTCTAAACTTTTGGCTATTTTGGCTATTTAAATCGGGATGAAATTTCTTAGAAAGCTCTCTGTATCTTTTTTTTATATCGTTTAAAGATACAAGAGAGCTTAAATTCAAAATCCTCAAAGCTCCTTGAATCTTTTCAACTTCGCTTCTATTTTCCATTATTTAACAAAACTTCCCACATTTGAACTTCCAAGAAGAAGTTTTAGATCATTGTCTATAAAGTGAACTCCAAATCCCAAAAACATATTTCTGCTTCTATTGTTTAAAATATTATCAACTCCCAAATATGTATCTACATGCTTTAACATAGTAAATCTAAGAGATGTTTTAAGATGAGGATTGCTTCCTCTTACATCATTTTCTGCATTAAAATCAAAAATTTCCACAGAAGCTTTCAATTTATCGTGAAGCATATAGTAATCTGCTCCCAAACCTCCAGTGTTTTCTATAATACCGGCTCTAACTTGCAAATTATCATACCTTTTGGCAATCTCTGCAGAAATCAGCATTTTGGATTTTTCATGTTTTTTTGGCAAAATCACATGCCCAAATTCATCCTCTCTGCTATAATTGTCCATAGAAGTAGCTTCAAAAATATAGGTTCTTGTAGCGTTAGGTCTGTAATTTAGAGTAAAATAGCTTTTATTATACTTATCGTCAAACATATATTCGCCTCTTAAACCGACCTCAAGCTCGATATTTGCTAAAGAGTTTATATACTCTCCTATAGTATCGAAAGTCTCTCCCCCTTTTGAGAAAAACTCATCTGCTGAACTTATAGCATCCCCTATAGACTTTTTATTATTTTTTAGAATATCTTCCAAATCTGCTCCCACTTTGGAAAATTTATCCAATAAAACGGGAAGTTTTTCTTTAGCGTTTGAACCTACAGATTTTAAATCTTTGCTAAGAGCATCTATCCTTTCTAATATATCTGGAAGCTTTTTATTTAAAATATAAGCCGTTTTCTTAAACTCCAAAGACATTTTTCCAAATTTATTCCCAGCATCAGCTAAACTTTGAGCCATAGAATTAAATTTATTCATAGTATTATTTAAATCTTTTAATTTTATAAATCCTCTCAGCTCTTCGGTTATCTTTTCTAAATTATCAAAAGTCTTTTTTAGATTTGCTCTTGACTTTTCATCCATAACCTCTCTAAATTCATGTATAAAAGCTTTAAATTCATCAGCAGCTTTTGCCAAACTGTCACTAGCCGAGTCAAATCCCAAAAGCTCTTTATGTCTTGTTATAAATTCTCCCGGTTTTAAATATTCATTCGATTTTCCCAAAATTATTTGAGGATATTTTCCACTTAACATGGAATCTTGAGTTAATTCAAGCATAGAGTCTTTTGGAATTTTTACCCCCCTGTAGATAAAAAGCTCTAATTTAACCCTATTTTTATCTATGCTCATATCTTTTAAAAATCCGCCCTCTATTCCGTTTATTTTAACTTTGGCATTTTTATCCAAACCGGCGGCATTTTTTATATAAGAGTATAACGGATACCCCTCTTTCCCAAAATGAGTAAATTTATTTACTTGAGTGCTTAAAATAAAGAGAAAAAGCAATCCTATAAATATAAAAAAACCTACTTTAGCTTCTTTTTTCATATCTATTTATCCTCCGATAAATTTGAAGACTTTGTAAATTCATAATGAATACCGCCTAAAGGAACAAGATTTAGAGTCAAAAATATTCCTCTTTTTGTAATAGACTCTGTTCCTTCGCTCGTTAAAGAGGGAGTTACGCTCTCTCTGTAAGTAATTTTATAATTCCAGCACTTTTTCTTAAAAATCCAGCCGATTTTCCATCCTTTGGCAAAATTGTTATCCATATCGTAATCTATACCGGCAAAAAAATTATATTTTCTATAAAATTTCGTATTAAATTTACCTATTAAATAATTTGAAGTCTCTCTATCTTTAAAATTTTCATAATTATGTATAATCTTAAAATAATAATCCTTTCCATCCCATAAAAAAGTTGTCTGGGATTTCCTAATTTTATCTCTTTCATAAGAATAAAATGTCTGATTATAAATTTCGCCATTTAAAAATCTATATCTTATTTCATTTTCCAAATCTCCATATTTATAGAGTTCATCATCAAAATAGTAAGACTGAGTAATTCTATGAAGAAAAAAATTTTCTCCTTTTAAATTATAAAAATATTGACTAAATCCAAAATTTAAACTCTTTTTCTCTTTATTTAAAGCTATAAAATCTTGAAAATCTCCCTTTTTATTTTCAGCGCTTGGAACTATGAAATCAAGATTTAAATTTATATTATGAATAAAACTTTTATTTTTTTTCAAAAGATCGCTGCTTAGTGAAAATTTATGATAGTTGCTAAAATAACTTCCATTTTTAAAATTATTTCCGTTTACATAATCTACATAAGTAAAATAAAGATTTTCGGAAATTGAAAAATTCAAATAATCGTCATACAATGAAAAATATAAACTCAAAGGGGCAGCCGCTTCATACTGCCTTACTTTAACTCCCTCCTCCCTATACCAATTCTTTCCTTTCAAATCGATAGAATATAAAAGATTTTTCATAAATATGGGCTGAACACTTTTATGATATTGCAAAGATGGTAAAATCTGCAAAGTATCCTTATTAGAAACCTTATCGGTATCTATGAAATATTTTGCATAAGCTCCAAAATAGTCATCATCTTTCTCTATAAAATAATTTATTTTTGATGTAACAAGCTTATTGAATATCTTCTTTTTATTGCTCTCTTGCAAATTGAGATAATCTATATCATTTAAATATGTTATATCTACAAGAAGAGCATCTCTTGCATTCTTCCCAAATTTAGAGCTAAAAAGCTTTCTGCTTTCATAATCTATCTCAAATCCGTTGTGAACTTTATTTTTTAGATTATATTTTTGGTAATAATCATATTTTTCTTTAAAAGTTCCGGCTCTAATTAAACCTTTGGAATATAAAGAATCTACAAATCTGTAAGTTATATAAATTCCCTTTCCTCTTAGAGTTCTAATCTGAGGATCTATTTCCAAATCAGAGCTTTTTGATAAAACAATATATAAAGGCTCTCTAAAATATATACCCTCTTCTTTTTCATACCCCCCAGAAGGCCTTAAAAGCCCGCTATGTCTGGATTTATCTGTTGGGAATTTAAAATAGGGAAGATAAAAAACAGGAACGCTTCCGGCATACAAAGTCGCATGCTTTACGGTTACCATTTTGGTATCTTTATCAAGATACCCCTCTTTGAAAACTATCTTCCAATCGGGATCTTTTACATCGCAGCTTGAAACTATTGCGTGATTTGTCAAATATCTCTTTTTAGAGCCGGTTGCCTCAAAACTCTCTATCCAGACTTTCGTTTCGGGATCGAAAAAGAAAAATGGAGAGGATACCAAGCTTTTATTTTCTAAATTTAATTTGATATATTTTGAATTGATAACCTTATGATCCAATCCCAAAATATGGACATTTCCAAAAAGCTCTATCTCTTTTGTCTTTTTATTATAAACGACTCTATCTGCGCTTAAAACATAATTTTCATTATAAACGACAACATCGCCCAAAGCGTATATATAATCGCCTTCGGCTTCTACGCTTTTTGCAAAAATCTGATATTTTGAGGATTCTTTTGTTTTGGAAGCTAAAAGCAAAGAGGATATTAAAATTAAAGAAGCTAAAAATTTAAACATTCACTACCAATGTTTTAGCAAGTTTATCGTGCCAGGTCTGTCTTTTTGGATCTAAAAAAGCCCATGCAAACCCCAGATAAAAGAGCATTTCGCTTATAACTCTCCCTATAGCTCTATTTAAAGAGACAAGAAAAGAGGGAGTTTGAAAGTCTCTCTCTTCAATAACTTCAATTTTCAAAATCATTTTTCCGGGCGTAGCCGCGTAATACCATACAAAGAAAGTCTGATATATTATTTTTAAAAGAAGAAGATAGCCAACCAAGGAATTTATAGCCTCTATCATCTTTTCGGGAGTTTTCAAAACAAAAATAAAATCCCAAAAAATGATAAAAAATATCAAAGAAACTATAACCTCGTCTATAAAAAAAGCCCAGCCTCTAGCCTGCAAGGAGGCAAGAGTGAGACCTTCTCTCTCTATCTTCTCCAAATCGTCAAACATTACTTATCTTCTTTCCTTCAAAGAGCTTGATAAGCTATATCTTTTCTAAATTTTTTACCGGCAAAATGAATCTGTCCGCAAAGCATATAGGCATAATCTCTAGCTTCCCTAATACTATCGCCCAAACCTACGCAAACAAGAACTCTCCCTCCCGTAGCATACAGCTTGCCGTCAATCTTTGAAACTCCTGCAAAAGAGATATGAGAATGCTTCTTTAAATCTTCATGAACTATTTCATCTATTATAATTTCGGCAGGCTTTGAAGAAGAGTATGGATAATTTTCGCTTGCCATTACCACGCCTACAGCATATTTATCATAAAACTCAATATTTAAAGAATCCAAATCTTTTGTAGCTCCCTTATAAAAAAGATCAAAAACAGAACTTCTTATAAGAGGCATCAAAACTTCACATTCTGGATCTCCAAATCTAACATTATATTCAAGCACATAAGGCTCGCCATCCACTATCATCAACCCTATAAACAATACCCCCTCAAAAGGAGCTTTTTCGTTTTGCATCCCCTTTAACGTAGGCTTTATTATTCTATCCTCTATTTTTTGGTAAAGCTCTTTATCTATCAAAGGAGTCGGGGCATAAGCTCCCATCCCGCCCGTATTTGGGCCTTCATCGTTATCTAAGAGTCTTTTATGATCTTGAGCTGCTGGCAAAACCTTATAATTTTCCCCATCACAGATTGCAAAAACGGAAAGCTCATAGCCGTTTAAAAACTCTTCAATAACGACTCTTTTCCCAGCATCTGCAAACTTTTTGCCGCTTAACATATCAACAACGCTCTCTTTGGCTTCCTCTTTCTCTTTTGCTATTATAACTCCCTTTCCAGCGCACAATCCATCCGCCTTTACAACAATTGGAGGAGTCAAAGAGTCAATAAACCTAAAAGCTTCCTCTTTATCATTTGTTTCTATATATTTTGCGGTTGGAATATTATATTTTGAGAGGAAATTTTTCATATACACTTTAGAGCCTTCAAGTCTTGCGGCATTTTTAGAAGGACCAAAAATTGTTAAACCCTCTTTTTTAAAAATATCAACTATTCCATCAACCAAAGGAGCCTCAGGACCTACTATCGTAAGATCGATACCGTTTTCTTTGGCAAATTCAGCAAGCTTGTTATAATCTTTGATATCTATATTTTTAGCAAAATCGCTTGTAGCTCCGTTACCGGGAGCGTAAAAAATCTCTTTTACTTTATCTTCTTTTCTAAGAGCATATCCTATAGAATACTCTCTTCCTCCGCTTCCAACAATCAAAACTTTCATATTTTTTCTCCAAAAATAAGAAAACCCGAGTGAGCGTTCCATTTTTAAGTGGCCCCATCAAGCCAACGGTGCAGGAATGATGACGCCCTTAGGCGGCAATCTCTAACCCTAAATTTAAGGGCTCAAGCAAGATCACCGACACACAGACGCCATACGCTTCCCGCTAATACTTTCGTGTCGGACCCTCAATGTAATGGGTGGCGCTTCACTCAGGTTTAAAACTGCCCCTTTTTAAAGAGACACTTTTAAACCCGATTTTGTTTTCAATAATTATTATAATAATTTTTTTCTTAATTTTCCAGCAAATTCTATACAAGAGGGAATATTTTGCTCTTTAGATAAAAAATATTTTATATTCTTTGGCATAAAGGAGGCTGTTTTTTTACCGATTACCACAGCTTTATAACTTTTATCCCAAGAAAAACACCTAAAAAAGCACTCTATGGTTGAGGGAGAAGAGAAAATTATAATAGAATCCTTTGGAGGTGGCAAGATATTTTCGCATTCATTGCAAACAGTTTCATAAACTATCTCCTCTTTTAAATCCACACCGTTTTGCTTTAAAATTTCATTTAGCTTTGAAGTAACTTTTTTGGCTCTCAAAAAGAGAGCCTTTTTATCTTTTAATAAAGGAACAATCTCTTTTGCAAAATCATCTCCATAAGAGGAGGCCGCTGTAAAAATGAGATTTCCTCCTTTTTTCAAAATCTCTTTGCTCGTTCCTTTTCCTATGGAAAAAGAGGGGATGCTTTTCCATTTTTTATCGATCCTATCAATAGCCTCCACTCCGTTTTTAGAGGTAAAGATCAAAGCGTCATACCCGCTAAGATCTATATCTTTTTTTAAATACTTAAATTTAATTACAGGAAGATTTAAAGCTTCTTTAAACTTTCTATCGCTTAAAACAAAAATTTTACTCAAAATTACTCCCACTCTATAGTAGCTGGAGGTTTTGAAGAGATATCGTAAACAACTCTGTTTATTCCGTCCACTTCGTTTATTATTCTTGTGCTTATTCTCTCCAACAAATCATGAGGAAGATGAGCAAAAGTTGCTGTCATTCCATCTACGCTTTCTACCACTCTAACGCAAACGGTATTATCGTAAGTTCTGTTATCCCCCATAACTCCTACACTCTTTACATTCAATAAAACGGTAAAAGCCTGCCAGGTCTTATCATAATAACCGCTTGCTTTTAGCTCCTCTAACATTATTAAATCAGCTTTTCTTAAAAGATCTAAATCCTCTTTTGTAACCTCTCCCATTATTCTAATGGCAAGTCCAGGCCCTGGGAAAGGGTGTCTCATTACCATCTCTCTTGGAAGACCAAGTTCCAATCCAAGCTCTCTTACCTCATCTTTAAAAAGCTCTCTTAAAGGCTCTATAAGCTCAAACTTCATCCAATCGGGAAGCCCTCCTACGTTATGATGAGATTTTATGGTTTTAGAAGGACCCTTTACCGAAACTGATTCTATCACGTCAGGATATAAGGTTCCCTGAGCTAAATATTTTATATCTTTATGTTTTTTAGCCTCTTTTTCAAAAAGCTCTATAAAAAGATGTCCTATTATTTTTCTCTTCTTTTCTGGATCAATAACGCCTTTTAATCTTTCAAGATATATCTCTTCGGCATCTACGGTAATTAAAGGGATTTTCAAATTCAGTTTAAACATATTCTCAACAGCTTCCCTCTCATTAGCTCTAAGAAGTCCAGTATCTATAAAAATAGGAATAAGTTTATCTCCTATCGCTTCATGAAGCAAAGCCGCAACAACCGAGCTGTCCACTCCACCGCTAACAGCGCATAAAACTTTTCCCTCTCCTACTTTCTCTCTTATCTTTTTTATCTGCTCTTTTGCAAAAGAGCCCATATTCCAAGTAGTTTCACACCCGCATATCTCTTTTGCAAAATTTTTAAGAAGAGTTTTTCCATATTCGGAGTGGTGAACTTCCGGATGAAACTGAAAAGCGTAAATTCTCTTCTCTTCATTTGCTATCGCCGCATAAGGTGAGTTGTCGCTGTGAGCTATCTTTACAAAACCTTCGGGAAGCTTCTCAACCCTGTCGGCATGAGACATCCACACTATTTGAGAAGAGGGAGTATTTTTAAAAATAGGAGATATATGGCCATGCACTTCATCCAAAATCAAATTAGCCTTTCCATATTCGTGATGATTAGCCGCAACAACCGCTCCCTTAAAGTGATCAACTATAAGCTGCATTCCATAACATATTCCCAAAATAGGAATACCCAAATTAAAAATCTCTTCATTTGGCCTGTAAGCATCTTTTGCATAGATACTTGCAGGACCTCCCGATAAGATTATGCCTTTGGGATTTTTAGCCTTTATCTTCTCTATATCCTCATTATAAGGCACAATCTCGGAATATACCTTCTCTTCTCTTAATTTTCTTGCAATAAGCTGCGTATATTGAGAACCAAAATCCAAAACCACTATCGGAACATTTTTCATCAATACAACCTCATTAATTCAAATTGTAAATACCAAATAAGGCACGATAGAAAATATCCGGCCAAAACAGTCCATGCCAATTTCATATGGGAGCCAAAAGTATAAATCCCTTTCATTCTTCCCATAACTCCAACCCCGGCAGCGCTTCCAAAGCTAATTAAACTTCCTCCGATTCCCGCAGTCATCGTAACAAGCATCCACTGGGCCAAATCCATATTGGGATTTGCTTTTAAAATAGCGCTCATAACCGGAACGTTGTCTATAATGGCAGAGATAAACCCTACTCCAATATTTCCTACAGTAGCGCCGATTATATCATATAGTTTTGTAATATATTCCAAAAATCCTAAAAAATGCAAAGCTCCAACCGCAGATAAAATACCAAAGAAAAATAAAAGAGTATCGTTTTCAACCTTTTTCATATTTACATAAATATCAAACTCTTCTCCCTGTCTTTTAAGTTCATAAGCATAAAGTTTTAAAATAGAAAGCCCAAACATCATCCCCCACATAGCCGGGAAATGAAAAAACTGATGCCCAACAACAGCTATTATTATCGTTCCAACTCCAAGCCAAATAACAGTTTTGGCTCCAGGTTTAAACTTAACTTCCCCAGTTAAATTCATATCAAAAAAAGGCTTTCCTTTGGGAACATATCTTGATAAAAGCAAAGCTGTTAAAACATATCCCAAAGTAACTGCCGGAAAAAGGAAAATAAAATCCACAAACTCTCCCTTGCCGGCCGTCCAAGCCATAAGAGTAGTTATATCTCCAAAAGGACTCCAAGCTCCCCCCGCATTTGCCGCAACCACTATATTAATGGCTGATGGAACCAAAAAAGAGGTTTTATCTTTATCTATCGTATATACAACCGTAGATAAAATCAAAGCCGTAGTAAGATTATCGGCTACCGGAGAGAGCCAGAAAGCTAAAAAACCGCTAATCCAATAGAGCTGCTTATAGGTATATCCTTTGGATAGAAGCTTATATTTTAAAACATCAAATACATTTCTCTCTATTAAAGTCTCTATGTAAGTCATAGCTACAAAAAGAAAGAAAAAAATCTCCGCAATCTCTAAAATAAGCTTTTCAAGCTCATTATGAAGAGGTTTTGGATCCAAACCGTTTATTGTAAAATAGATACCTATAAGCAAAAAAGAAAAGGTTCCCACAAAAAGAGCAGGTTTAGCCTTATTTATTTCATATTTCTCTTCTGTGGCTATAAAATAGTATCCTATTACAAAAATAGCAGCTACAACTATTCCTATCCATTCCGTAGTAAGATTCATAACCTCTCCCCCTTTTTCGGAAGCAAACGAAATGGAAAAACTAAATATAAGCATAATTAAATATCTCATCCTACTCCTTTATTATATAGTGTGCGCCTAAAGACTCTTTTCTATTCAAAGCGCTTTGAATTATCTTTTTGGAAGTTAAAAGTCTAAGCCTTAAAAGTTTGCCGATATCTTCATTTAGCATCTTTTCTATTTTATTTAATGCCTCTTTTAAACCGCTCTCTTTTCTAATTATTCCGGCATACTCCCACATAATAGATCTAAGATAATTTTTCCTTTCTTTATCGCCCTCTTTTATCAAAACTTCCCTATTTGCCGAAAATTCTTTATACTTTATATTATCGTCGGAATTTAAAATACTATTTACCGCTCTTTTAGAAAATACAAACGCTTCAAGCAGTGAGTTGCTAGCAAGCCTGTTTGCTCCGTGCACTCTCGTATTTGCCACCTCTCCTACTGCGTATAGATTTCTCATCCCTTCCACTTTGCCGTCTATATCGGTTTTTATTCCTCCCATAGCATAATGAAAAGCTGGAGATATGGGAACTTTGTCTTTTGGCAAATCAAATCCCAAATCTTTTAGATGATAATAAATCGTAGGAAATCTCTTTTTGAAAAACTCTTTAGTAAAGTTATCAAAAGATAGATAAATCTCCCTGTTTGTCTTTCTTTTCCAATCAAACATAGCTCTGCTTACTATATCTCTTGGGCTAAGCTCTCCTCTTTTATCATAATGAAACAAAAATCTCTCTCCCGTTTCATCTACAATATAAGCCCCTTCACCTCTTAGAGCCTCCGTTAGAAGCTGTTTTCTGGCTCCTTTATTATGGATAAATACGGTAGGATGAAACTGTGTCATCTCCATATCTCTTAAAAAACAGCCCTTTTCAAGACAGATTCCCTGAATATCGGCGCTTATGCTCTTTGCATTAGTGTGATATTCATACAAAGAGCCTATACCGCCGCTTGCAATAATTACATTTTTAGCGTAAATATTTCTAAACTCTCCGTTATAAACCACCGTTACACCATAGCAGGTATCGCCCTCTATCAATAGATCCACAACAGTGCTTTTATACAAAAGAGGAAAAGGATTTTTTTGCATTAAAAAAAGATGTATCATCCTTCCGGTAGCGTCTCCTCCGGCATGCAGAATTCTATTTCTGCTGTGAGCTGCTTCTTTGGTATATAAGAGATTTCCGTTTTCATCTTTATCAAATTCAAAACCCTCTTTTATAAAATCTCTAACCACTTTATAACCGTCTTTGCACATAATCTCAACAGCTTTTCTATCGCAAAGCCCAGCTCCCGCTTTTATAGTATCTTCAATATGAAGATTTATATCGTCCTCATTGGCCGCTACCGCAACTCCGCCTTGAGCATAAAAAGTATTGCAATCCCAAGAGTTGCTTTTGCAGACTATAAAAACCTTTTTATTTTTAGGTATTTTCAACGCGGCATGCAATCCGGCTATACCCGCTCCTATTATTATCACATCATACTGCATTTTCTATTTAACCTTTTTTTCATAAACAGGATCTCCCTTATAGCCGCATCCTTGCAAAATAACAAAACCCAAAAAGAAGACTATAAAGAATTTCAAAATTTTTATCGATATTTTTCTCATAATTTGAACATTCCTCTCTATTTTTAAATTTTATTATAAATTCCGTTTAATAAATCGGATATTAAATTTATAGGAATTAGAAAAATAAATTATGATATTATCACAAATAAAAAAAGGAAAAAGCCATTGCAAAGTTCAAAAGAGATAATTTCAAATCTTACATCAAAACCTTATATGAAAAAAATATCTTTTCATAAATGCTTTAATAAGCTAAAATCTCTCCTGCCGCCTTATATGCAAAAACATATTCTTTTTATCTACACCAAAAATGATATTATGTTTTTTGTATTAAACCATCCCGGTATGAAGATGGAGTTTAACTACAAAGCTTCTCTTTTGAAATCATTGATAAAAAAACTATCGACTCTTGATAAAAATTGCGAACATCTAAAAAATATAAAAGAGGTAAGAAATTTCGTAAGCGACAAAGCATCAGCTTCATCTCCCCTTGCAACTACAACTCTCTCTTATAAGGAGAGAGCCAAAGGGGAATTTGTAAATCTTGCCAAAGATAAAGAGATTAAAAAATTAATAGAGGAGATAAGAGAGCTTATCAAAAAAAATCACTAATCAATCTTTATATCGCTGATACCGTCTATAAATCTTCTTATGATAGGATTATCGGTAGTTTTAAAAAATTCAGGCTCCCCGTAAGCTATAATTTTACCCTCATACAGCATCGCCATTTTATCGGCTATTTTAAAACTCTCTTTTATATCGTGGCTTATAACAACCGAAGTTGTGCCAAGCTCGTGTTGGAGTTTTAAAATCATTCTGCTGATTAAATCGCTTGTTATGGGATCCAAACCTGATGTCGGCTCGTCATAGAGGATAATTTCCGGATTTAAAATAATGGTTCTTGCAAGCCCGGCTCTCTTTTGCATACCTCCGCTTAATTCATCGGGATACAGATGAGCTACCTCGTCAAATTTAAGCCCCACCATCTCAAGTCTTTTTCTAACTTCTCTCTCTATCTCTTTTTCGCTTAAATTGGTATGCTCCCTTAAGGGAAATGCGGTATTATCGTAAATATTCATACTGTCAAACAAGGCTCCGCTTTGAAACAAAAATCCAACCTTTTTCCTAACGGCATAAATCTCCTCCTCGCTTGCTTTGGCCATATTCACACCTTCCACCCACACTTCGCCTCTATCGGGCTTAAGCAAAGCTACCATATGTTTTATAATTGTAGATTTCCCGCTTCCAGAAGGTCCTAAAATAACGGTGGTTTTATTTGGCTCTATCGTTAGATTAACTCCTTTTAAAACCCTCTTTTTGCCAAAACTTTTATAAACATCTATCAATCTTATCATTTTCTACTCCGACACTCTTGCTACAAATCCCCTATCTAAGCCTGCCAAATCTTTATAAAAATAAAAATTATCTATTTTCATTCTTTTCAAATGAGCCTCTACATACTCTCTTTGATCATATCCCATTTCACATACAAGATAAGGAATTTTTCTAAAGACGGCTAAAGATATAATCTTTTCTATAATCTCATCCCCCCTCTCTCCTCCAAAGAGAGCCTCTTTTGGCTCTTTTAAAACATTTTTGTCAAGTTTAAAAGAGGTTGAAATATAGGGAGGGTTTGAGACAAGCAAATCAAACTTCCCCTCTACTTCATCCAAAAAAGAGGTATGAATCAAATCTATTCTATCCTCAACTCCATATAAACAGGCATTTTTAAATGACAATCTCAAAGCTTTTTTATTAATATCGGTAGCGGTTATTTTACTATCTTTTCTAAAAAGAGCAAGCATAATCGATATAACGCCGCTTCCAACCCCAATTTCGGCAATTTTTGGATTTTTAATATTCTCTATCGTTTTTAAAGCTTCGTCTATTAAAATCTCACTCTCAGGGCGGGGAATCAATACCCCCTCCTCTATGAAAAAATCTCTTAAATAAAAAGAGACTTTTCCTAAAATATACTCCAAAGGATATCCCAAAGCTCTCTTTTTAACAAGCTTTAAAAACTCATCTTTCTTCTTAACTTCAAAATTATCATTTTTAAAAAGCCATAATCTATCTCTTTTCAAAAAAAAGGACAAAAGAAGCTCAGATTCTAATCTTGGCCTCTCTATCCCTTCCTCTTTTAAAATTAAAAAAGCCTCTTTTAAAACCTCTTTTACTTTATTTCCCAACTCTTCTCCATAGCCTCTTCTTCGTTTGTAAAATCGTATCCAAGCCTCTTTAATCTCTCAAGCAAAGGAGGATGGGTAAAATAGAAAAAGATATATAAAGGATGAGATCTTGGAAAACTCTTATTCTCCTCCGCAAGCTTCATTAAAGCTGTGGCAAGATCTCTTTTGCTAACACTCTCTCCGCCATACTCGTCCGCTTCATACTCAGCTTTTCTGCTTACAAGTCCCATTAAAGGAAGCATCAAAAAGGTAATTATAGGAGATAAAAGCAAAAAAATTGCGATAATTCCGTAAGGCGAGCCGTTTTGAATATGAAAAGCATCAAAAACGCTCTTTGGCAGATTTCCGAAAATAGCAAACATCACAAAAAGCATCATACCCATCATAAAAATATTTTTCAAAATATCTTTATGCTTATAGTGTCCAAGCTCATGTCCTAAGACAGCCAAAAGCTCCTTTTTGTCAAGCTTTTTTAAAAGAGTATCAAACAAAACGACTCTTTTTGATTTGCCAAGCCCTCCAAAATAGGCGTTTAATCTGTTATCTCTCTTGCTTGCGTCTATCGTATAAACCCCTTCGCTTTTTAAACCGGATTTCTTCATCAGATCTTCTATTGAATCTTTAAGCTCTTCATCTTCTAAAACGGTAAATTTATTGAAAATCGGAGCTATTAAAGTTGGATATATCATATTTATAAAAATAATCACGGCAAAAATAAATAAAAATCCAAAAATCCACCAGTTAGAAAAATTTAGCATAATTTTAGCTATCGCCCAAATTATTAAAGAGCCAAAAATCAAAAATAAAACGGCAGCCTTTATCTGATCGATAATAAAAAGCTTTACGCTCATATTGCTAAAACCATACTTCTTATCCAAAACAAATTTCTCATAAATTGTAAAGGGAAGCATCACAATATAATTTGCCGCTATAAAAATATCTATAAAAACTACCGTTTTTATAGCCATATTTTGAATATCTATAATCTCTTCTAAAAAATGAAGCCCAAATCCCATCCAGAAAATAAACAAAATATATTCAACCAAAGCGGAAATTATCTCTATCCGCTCTTTTGAGATTTTGTAGTTGGCCGCTTTGAAGTAGCTTGAAGGCTTTAAAATAACAGCCGTTTGATTTTTAGCCTTTGCCACATACCCTATCTCCATAACAGAGATATAAACTTTAAAAAGCACATATAAAAAATATATAATCCCTATTGTTAAAATCATAATTCCCCCTATATAAAATTTGGAGCATCGTTGGAAAATAAGATAAGATCACCGGCTTTTGTCTCTTTTTTTAAAATATCTTCCAATTTGCTCTTATCGCTTAAAACTATTTTTCGAGTATTTTTGATACTTTTTATCAAAACATCCAAATTGCTCTTTGCTGTCAAAATTACCAAATCAAAAACTTCATCTATTTTTTTTGCAAGTTTGGCATTATCCTCTTTTGTGCTCTCAACTATACCCGGAGTTACTAAAACTTTTCTTCCCTCATAAGAAGATACAAGAGAGTAAGAAGATAGCATTCCCTCCAAATTGCCGTTAAAACTATCGTCTATTATAAGTTTGCCTCCGGCTTCAATTTTTTGAAGTCTATGCTCCACTCCCTTTAAAAGAGAAACTCTTTTTTGCAAAGTCTTAATATCTATCCCAAATTCCAAAGCGCATAAAACGGCAGCGGTTATATTTAGGGCGTTAAAATCTCCAAGCAAAGGAGCTTTGAAAAAATACTCCTTTTTATTTAAAACAAGCTTAAAAGATACCCCATCCAAAGTCGCTTTAACATCCTTAATCTCATCTCCAAAAACAGTAACCTTTTCATTAGGCTTTACATTTGCGCTTTTGTGAACGAAAGCTTTTATAAGCCTTTTGGAGTTTAAAATCTCCATTTTAGTATCTCTAATATTCTCTAAAGTTTTAAAATACTCAATATGCTGAGGCCCTATTTTGCCAACTATCGCATAATGATGATCTAAAAATCTTGCTATCTCGTCTATATCCCCCCTCTCTCTTGCTCCAGCTTCCGCTATATAAATTTGAGTATCTGAAGGGAGATTTTCATTTACATCCTTTACGATTCCGCCCAAAGTATTTACGCTTCTTGGAGTCTTATAAACCCTAAAATCATCCTCTAAAAGCTGATAAAGGAAATTTTTGATACTTGTTTTTCCGTAACTTGCGGTAATTGCCACTATTTTTAAATTATTAATCGAATTTAGCTTCCTTTTAGCCTCTTTTTTAAATCCGTTAAAAAGAATCTTTTCAAAAAGATAGCCAACAAACAAAGATACAAAAATTGGCAGTAAAACCCCATATACTTTGCAGCTCTTTAAAGCGATACATAAGAAATCTTCAAAAATGGCAGCCAAAAGCAAAAAGAGAAAAAACCTCTTAACTCTTGATGTAAATACAAGCTTTTTATCAATCCTCTTTTGCCATATATAAAGAGAAGGAAGATAGGCAAAATAAAAATAGATCCAAAAATATATGCCGGTAAGGTAATAGGCAAACAGAGGAATTAAAAAATAGATTATATGCCACGTTAAGCGGGTATGGTGGAAAATCACCCTGTTTAGTTTATAGTTATACCATTGAAGATTTGTAATTAGGTAAAATCCCAAAGAGAGCACAAACAGAATATGGGAAAATATCTCAAAAAATTGAAGCATTAATATCTAACCTCAAAATCATTAAAATATGTCGGCACTATCTCCCACCCTTCTATATTATCGACTCTTGATAGTTTGGAGCCCTTTTTTAATATTTCCAAAAATTTATCATACTCTTCATCTTTTAAATTGGCTACCACCTCGACCGTCTTATCCGGAAGGTTTTTTACATATCCTGTTATTCCAAGCTTTTGCGCTTCCTTTCTTATAGTGTCTCTATACCAAACGCCTTGAACTCTTCCAGAAACTATAAATCTATAAGTGTGCATCTAAAACTTTCTCCTCAATTTTTTTTGATATCTCTTTTGCATTTTTCAAAAAGAAATAGTGATCCCCCTCCATCTCAAAAAAGAGGCTTCCTTTCATTAAAGAAGCTATTTTCTTCCCGCTTTCAAGCGGAGTTGTTTTATCTTCTCTTCCCCAAAATATCAGACTCTCTTTATCGTAGCTTTTAAAAAGAGAAGAGAAATCCTCATCAACTACGTTTTTTAGAGTCTCATACATATTTTTGCTCATCCCCTCTACATCTTTGGTAGCAAACAGTTTATAAAACCTATCGCCAAAAAGAGGCTTTAGGGCTTTAAAAAGAGTAATTTTCGCTCTAACTTTAAAAGGCTTTTTAGCAACTATTCCGGCACTGCTTAAAAGCACCAAAAGTTTTGGCCTAAGCAAAAGAGCAACCTTTCCTCCAAAAGAGTGGCCTATTACGATATCCTTTTTTGCCCCCAAATCTTTTAAAAATCTATCTATTATATTAAAATATAGGTTAGTTGTTAATGAATAGTCGTTTGAACTTTTGCCAAATCCGGGCATATCTATATAAATGTGCCTGAAATTTGGCATAAATTTTAAAAAAGCGCTCTTCATAACCTCCTTATTGCTTCCCCAGCCGTGAAGTATTATTAAATCGATATTTTTATCTTTATTGAAAATTTCATAACTTATATCAAAATCCATAGAATCTATTTTTACTTTTCTTACAGCCATAAACCGCTCCAAATTAAAATAAGCCAAAATAATATCATAAAGAAAATTTAAATTACAAATGTTACAATAATTATTATGCATATTATAATAGACAAAGAGAAATATATAGCAGAACTAAAAAAAGCCATTAGAGAATTTTACGAAGCTAAGGCTATTGGAAACAGAAACAAAATAAAATATTATAAAGGCTTTAGCGAAGGGATAATGCTTATTCTTCTAAAAATGAGAGTTATAGATGAAGAGGAGCTAAAAGAGATAATAAAAAAAGAGGAAGAGGAGTTTGAAAACTTAGAGACAATTCCAATCTATGAAAAGACTCTAAGAGATCTTGACACTCCCTCGATTTTTAGAAAGATGAAAGGATTTAAAATAAGAAAATAGCCTATTTCCCTTTGGCTTTTTGAATGGAGTTTATATATTTGTAATCTATCTCTATCTTCTTTCTTTTAGGCAAAGATCTTAGCAATTTTTCCAAAACGAAATTAAAATCATCAAAAAGATAGTTTGCATAGCTTCCCGGAACGGAATTTATCTCATTTATACAGACTCTATCATTTAGCATAAAAAAATCGCATCTAATTAACGCTCCTTCAAACATATTTGAATATATCCTTTTAAACGCCTCTTTTATCCTCTCTTCATCCTCTTTTTTTAAAGAGGCTTTTTGAGCTTTGGAAGTTCTTGAAAAATCCAAATATTTCTTGTCAAAATCTAAAAACTCCTCTTTTTTGGGCTCTTCTATTATTGAAAATAAAAACTCCCCGTCTGCTTTGCAACCTGCTAAGTTATACTCTTTAACACCCTTTATAAACGGCTCTATCAGCACCTCATTATCAAATTCAAAAGCCACATCCAAAGCATATTCTAAATCTCTCTTCTCTTTTACAACGCTAACTCCAATAGAGCTTCCAAGTCTAAGAGGTTTTACAATTACTGGAAAATCAAATCTGGTTTTATATTCGCCTTTTTTTAAAATCTCATACTCCAAAAAATCTACCCCAATCTCTTTTGCATACATTTTTGTAAAAAGTTTGTTAAAACTAATAGTGCTTGCTTCCATTCTGGGGCCTATATAATCTATCTCGAAAAAATCAAGCAAAGAGGATATTTTGCCATCCTCCCCGTCAGCTCCGTGAATTACATTTAAAACAGCATCAAACTCTATCTTTTTCTCTTTTAAAAGAGCCTTTTGAAAAAAACCTTTATTTTTTAAGGTAAGCTTTGGAAATTTTTTATACTCCCCGCTGCTAAAGGTCTTTGATTTCATCTTCTCTTCATCTATTAAAAAAAACTCTCTGTTTTTATCGCAAAAAATATAGAGTTTTTCGCTTTTTATCACATCTTTTAGGGCTATTGCGCTTACGATACTGATTTCATGCTCATAACTGACTCCGCCAAATAATAAAGCTATCTTCAATTTCATCCCTTTTTAGTTAATTTCTTTAAAGCTTCTTTCACAAGATCCGCAACGTTTTCGCTTTTGCAATCTCTTAGAACTTTTGAAATAGAATCTTTTTTAAATCCCAAACTCTCAAGAGCCATAAAAGCCTCTTTTTTATAAGATGTTTGAGACTCCTCTTCAAAAAGATCAAAATCGCTAAGCTCTATCAAGATTCTTTTAGCGCTTTTTGGCCCGATTCCCGGAACCATTTTTAATCTGTTTACATCTTTTGAGGCTATAACTTCGGCAAACTCTCTTGGAGTAAAAGTAGAGCATATAGCCAAAGCGATACTCGGTCCAACTCCGTTTAATTTTATTACCTTATCAAAAAGCCTCTTTTCATCAAAATCCATAAATCCGTAAAGAGTTTGCGAATCCTCTTTTGTTATAAGAGTTGTATTTAAATAAACTCTGTCTCCTTTTTCTATCTTTGAAGATGAGTTTAAAGAGATATGCGCCCCGTAAACTACGCCGCAATCAGTTTTTATATGCAAAAAAGATGGCTCTTTCCTTACAATCTCTCCTTCTATTGCAACAATCATCTTACTACCTGTAATATTTTAAAGCTTTAGGAATTAAGGCTTTTAATCTCTCTATTCTATGAATATCGGCAGGATGGGTAGAGAGAAATTCGGGAGGATTTTTGCCTTTTGATATTCTCATCATATTCTCCCAAAATTTTAAAGCCTCTCTTGGGTCATATCCGGCTTTTGTCATCAAATAAAGCCCAACTTCATCGGCTTCATACTCAAATTTTCTGCTATAAGGCAGCAATACTCCATACTGGGCGCCAAGTCCGTAAGCCATATCAAAAAGTCCGGCATATTGGCTGCCTCTTAGAACTGTTTGGGATAAAAGCTCTTTTCCAAGCTCTCCAATCTGAGCCATACTCATTCTCTCGGCTCCATGCCTTAAAATAGCGTGAGCTACCTCGTGAGCTATAACGGTTGCAAGCTGATCTTCATTTTTTGCAATCTTGAAAATTCCTTTATAAACAAAAACTTTCCCTCCGGGAAGACAAAAAGCGTTTGGAATATCTTTATCTATTACATAAAACTCCCATTTATAGTTTGGCTGATTTGCAACTTTTGCTATGCGCATTCCAACTTTTCTAACCAGATAGTTAAGCCTTCTGTCATGACTTATAGGCTCCTTTTGCAAAACCTCTCTTGCTGCCTGATACCCCATTCTTATCTCATCTTTAGGAGAGAGCATAATAAACTGAGTCCTATTTGTATAAGGAGTCTTGGCACAAGATATAAATATAAAAGACAGAAAAGCTAAAAGAAGAGTTTTGTAAATTAGCCTCATTTCGTTACCTCTTTTCAAATTTACGCAATTATAACAAATTTAGTTTTATTCTTTTATTGCATTAAAAATAGCAATATAGTAAAATAGAATAAACTAAATAGAAAGAGAAGTAAAAATGAAAAGGAATGTAATATATTTTTTAACCTTTTTAATATTTACGGCTATATTGCCATTAAAGGCTGAAAACAGTGTGGATTTTGTTACAAAGCTCTACATAGATATAATGAATAGAACTCCCTCTCAAAAAGAGGTAGATTATTGGAATAATAAACTAAAAGAAGGAAAAAGCGCCACATACGTTTTAAAAGCCTTTTTTAAAAGTAAAGAGTATAGAAATAAAAATTATGATGATGAGAATTATGTAACCGCTCTTTATAAAGTTTTACTTGAAAGAGAACCTGATAAAGAGGGTCTTGATTATTGGGTATCTCAAATAGAAGATAATAATATACATAGAACCCAAATATTTTATAAATTTCTCT
>JALVCR010000241.1 GCA_027009865.1 Campylobacterales bacterium | reverse complement strand
ATATATTCTCCCTTTTGCAGTGGTTTTGGTCTATTTTATAAAGGGATTTGGAAAATTTATCCAAATCTACTACACCGCATACATAGGGCAAGATATTGTAAAAAGAATAAGAAACAGAATGCTTGAGAATATTCTTAGTCTGGATTTAACTTTTTTTCATAAATTTAGAAGCGGAGAATTGATAAGCAGAAGCATAAACGATATAGAGAGAATAAGAGCCGTTGTATCAAGCATGATTCCAGAGATGGCAAGAGAGGCTTTGACAATTATCGCTTTAATAGGATATGTGATATATCTAAGCCCGAAACTTTCATTCTTTGCCCTTATTATTCTGCCTTTAGCCCTTTGGCCTCTCTCAAAGCTTGCAAAGAAAATGAAAAAAATCTCCCATAAATCTCAAGAGAAAATTTCAGATTTAACGGCAAGGCTTAGCGAAATTTTCAATAATATCGAAATAATAAAAGCAAACGCCGCCGAGAGGTTTGAGCTAAAGAGATTCAAAGAGGATAATGAAAAATATTTTCATTACAATCTAAAGGGAATAAAAACAAACGAGCTTGTAAGCCCTATGATGGAGACATTAGGAGCTATTGCGGTGGCGGCTGTCATAATCGTGGGAGGGAAAGAGGTAATAAGCGAAAATATGAGCGTTGGAAGCTTCTTTTCTTTTACAGCGGCTCTATTTATGCTATACACTCCCGTAAAGAGAATATCTTCTCTTTATAACAAAATGCAAGATGCCGTAGCGGCAAGCGAGAGAATATTTTATATCATAGATCAAAAAAGCTCCATAAACAGCGGAAATTTAAAAATAGAAGATATAGAAAAGATAGAGTTTAAAAACGTATCTTTAAAATATGAAAACAAAGAGGCTCTAAAAGGAATAAATTTTAAAGCAAAAAAAGGAGAAAGCGTAGCTTTAATCGGCGAGAGCGGAGGGGGAAAAACCTCTATAATAAATCTTATATTAAGATTTTATGACCCTTCAAGCGGAGAGATTTTAATAAACAATATAGATATAAAAAATTTCAATCTAAAAAATCTAAGAAAAAAGATCTCAGTCGTTACTCAAAGAATATATATTTTTAACGACACAATAGCCGCAAATGTAGCTTATGGAGAAGAGATAGAGAAAGAGAGGGTAATAAAAGCTTTAAAAGAGGCAAACGCATGGGATTTTGTCAAAAATATGGAAAACGGAATCTATACGAAAATAAATGAGTTTGGAACCAATCTATCGGGAGGACAGAGACAGAGAATAGCGATAGCAAGAGCTATTTACAAAAATCCCCAAATTTTAATCTTAGACGAGGCTACAAGCGCTTTGGATAAAGAGAGCGAGAGCAAAATAACAAACGCCCTTTTAAATCTAAAAAAGAATAGAATAACTTTCATTATAGCTCACAGACTCTCAACCATAAAAATCTCAGATAAAATACTTTTTCTAAAAAATGGAGAGATAATCTGCAAAGGAGATGAAAAAGAGCTTGAGCTAAACTGCCCTGAATATAAAAAATTAAAAAGTATATGATTTTTTACGATCTAATGTTAAACATTAAAAGAATAGTTTTGCTAAAAATATTTGTTACAATATATATCATTTAAACTTTAAAAAAGGAACAAAAATGCAAGAGTTTCAAGGAAATCAGGATATAAAGTTAAACAGCGATGAGAATGTTTTGGAGGTTTTAGCCTCTATAGAATCGGCAGACGATGATACATGGTATATAAAAGTTATGAACAGGGATACAAAAGAGATAGCTATTTGCAAAAGTATAGAGGAGTATTCAAATTTTTTAAATAATGCCGCAAACAGCAGCGATAAAGAGCATTTCAAGGCAACATGGCTTCCTTCAAAGGCAAAACCTGAACATATAAACGAAGTAAGAGAGGAGCTTTTTAAATTTTATGAAAAGTTTGAGGATATGGGTTAGAGAGGAGTTAAACTATCCTCTCAAAATCTTCAAGCCATCTTCCTTCAATATTATTTTTGCAGATAATAAGTTTGCCGGTATCCTCTTTTTTAGCGGCTCTATGATATTTAAAGACTATTTCCTGAATTGTGCGGAAAG
>JALVCR010000240.1 GCA_027009865.1 Campylobacterales bacterium | reverse complement strand
TAAGCTGTCCCTATTTATCAAAACAATATTTTTATATTTGACGCTAACAATTCGAGCTGACAAAAAAAGAGTGAGAGAAAATATGAGTATCAGATATCAGATAATGTTAATATAGAAAGCCAAAAAGCCAAAGCGGAATTTTATTTTTAAATCCAACCTCTATATCATCAGCCGCAATATAGCTATTTGGCAAATTTTTTATTTGCTTAAATCCTTTATTTTTTCCGCCAATTTCGAAAATGTATTTTTCGTTTACTAAAAAATCCCCTTTTTTAGGATAGTGTAATGTGTGATTGTATTGCAACTGCGAAACAAAAAAGGTTTCTCTAATAGTTCCTATTTCACTATTAGTGCATAATATTTCAAAAAGGTTAGTATTGTTTAAATAAATTTTACTTGGCTTTTGAATAAAAGCATTACCCCTGCTAATGCCATCTATTGTATTTATTAAGCTGCCTTTATTTAAATAATAAAGATAATGTTTTAGAGTATTTTTTGATATGCCAATAAGTTTAGATATAGCTTCATAATTTATTTCATAAGGATTGCTTCTGCAAATCACCTGCAATAGTTTTTGCAGCGATTCTATTTTAGAAAAAGGTATTTTATAAATTGTAGCGATATCAAAAAAGAGTGTTTCATTAACAATTTCTACAAGTCTTTGATGATAACTTTTTTTCCCCTCCATAACAAAAGGGTAAGCTCCAAACTTCAAATACTCTCTAAAATATTTAAAAGGTTTTATTTTTTGCAAAATCTTTGCTGTTATATCTATGTGATTACTTAACAACTCCTCCAAATCATACGCCTTAAAGCTATCACCCGTCTGCAACTCTATAAATTCACGCAAACTTAAAATTGGCAGTCTATATATTAAAGCCCGTCTGCTTAAATCACTCTGGCACTCTTCTAAACTAATAGCTGATGAACCGGTAAATATAACTTTTAAATCAAAAAAATCGTATATATTTTTTAAATCTATGCAAAAATTCTCTTTTTTATGAATTTCATCAATAACCAGCACCCTGCCGCCATATTTTGCAAACTCTTCTGCTATTTCAAAAAGAGAGTTCGAAGCAACAATAGGATGGTCGCAGCTAATATATAAAAACTCATCACTCTTTAGCTCCAAATTTTTAAGATACTGCAAAACCATTGTAGTTTTACCAGCACCCCTGGCTCCAATAAGAGCAATCATTTTTGCATTAAAGTCTATCTTATCAAACAAAAAACGGCGATACTTTGGAAGCTCTTGAGAAAGTTTTAGTGTAGAATATTTTAAAAGCTGCTCTATCATTTCAAATTCCAATCAATAAACTGACCCTATTATAGTATAAAACGATTAATGCATTGATTGTTTTATTTATAAACTAATAGCAGTCTCTGGATACAGACTCTCTTTCAAACAACAAATAAAAAAGCCATATTAAAGTATGATATAATTTAAAAAATAAGCAAAAGGCAAAAATATGAGAAAAGAAGATATTTTGAAATATTTAAAAAGCCACAAAAATGAGTTTTACAAAAAATATGGAATAATAAAAATCGGACTTTTCGGCTCTTACTCTAAAGATATGCAAAAAGACGACAGCGATATAGATTTGGCGATAGAAATGGAAAAAAATAAAAAAAATTTAAAAAATTTTTTTGCCTTTAAAAGAGAATTAGAAAATTTTTTTGGCAAAAAAGTTGATTTAGGCATTGAAAGCAGTTTGAAACCTATCGTCAAGGAGAGGATAAAAGAGGAAATTTTATATGTCTAAAAAAAGAGATATAAAGCTTTTTATTTATGATATCAAAAAATCTTATGAAGCTATATTCGACTATGTAAATGGAATGAGTATTGAAGAGTTTATGGCTGATAGAAAAACTTACAGCGCCGTAATAAGAGAATTTGAAATTATTGGAGAAGCGGTTAAACATTTGCCTTCAGAAATAAAACAAAAATATAACCAAATAGCGCAGTTAAAATGTGGAAATTAATTTTATTTATAATAATTATTATCTTTGCTCCTCAGCTTCTGAAATTTGCACTCTCTTTAGCTCTGCTTGCTATTTTGGCGATACTACTTTTTGGCTTTTATACT
>JALVCR010000239.1 GCA_027009865.1 Campylobacterales bacterium | reverse complement strand
CCATATCAAATCCAACTTCGCTTCTAAGTGCTAAAAATATTTTCTCTCTTTTAATATCCTCTTTTGTTAAAATCTCCTCTTTTTTAAAAAAGGGATCCTTTATATACTCCTCAATATCAAAATATGGATAGAGCCTTTTATTTTCAATAAATCCCACAGCTCCCGCTCCTATTCCCATATACTCTTTATGTTTCCAATATCCCAAGTTATGCTTTGATTTATATTTTCCAAAGTTAGAGACCTCATATTGAAAAAAACCTCTCTTTTTTATCTCGTCTCTAAAAAAAATGGCGCTCTCCTCTTCATCCTTTTTTAAATCCTCCCTGTTTTCAAAAGGGGTGTTCTCTTCAAGAGTTAAAGAGTATGCACTTATATGATCTATGGGAAGGGAGAAAGCAAAATCAAGCTCTTTTAATAATCTATCTTTGCTATCCAAAATAGTAGAGTAGATAAGATCGATATTTATATGAGAAAATCCGGCCTCTTTGGCTTTTAAAACAGCCTCTTTGGCATCTTTTGCCCTGTGGGCTCTTCCTAAAAGTTTTAGTTTATCGTCAAAAAAGCTTTGAACCCCTATGCTAATTCTATTTGCTCCAAGTTTTAACATTCCTTCAAGCCATCTTTGATTTATGCTGTTTGGATTTGCCTCTATCGTAATTTCGGCATCTCTTTTTAAAAGAGGAGAGGCTAAAGAAAAAAATCTTTCATACTCCCTAAAATCTACAACAGAGGGAGTCCCTCCCCCTATAAAAAGAGTCTCAAACTCTGTCTCTTTTTTGATATCTCTTTCAAATTGCCTGCAAACAGCCTCCATATAAGAAGAGATAAGAGCGTATTTTCCAACATAAGAGTTAAAAGCGCAATAGTGGCATTTGCTATCGCAAAACGGAATATGTAAGTAGAGTAACAATATTTAACCTTGTTTAATCACTTTTTTGATACCATTCTATCAAAAAATGATTGGATTTCGGGAATGAGCAGAAAAAAAAATTACAGGCCCAATGTAGCCGCTATTATATTATCGCCAAGCTACCCCCTAAAGTGCGAAATATTTATAGCCAATAGAAACGATATAGAAAACGCCTGGCAATTTCCTCAAGGGGGAATTGATAAGGGGGAATCTCCAAAAGAGGCTCTCTTTAGAGAGCTAAAAGAGGAGATTGGAACCGACAAAGTGGAGATAGTGGCCGAATATCCCGATTGGGTCAGTTACGATTTTCCGACAAACACAAACAGCAAAATGTATCCCTATGACGGGCAGATGCAAAAATATTTTCTGGTAAGACTGCTCCCGGAAGCTAAAATAAATTTAAATACCAAACTTCCGGAATTTAGCGAATATAAATTTGTGCCGGTAGAGGAGATATATGATCATATAGCCTCCTTTAAAAAACCGGTATATCAAAAAGTTTTGACATATTTTAAGAAAAAAGGGTATTTATAGTGTTGATAGTGCAAAAATATGGAGGAACAAGCGTAGGAACGCTTGAGAGAATAGAGAATGTAGCCAAAAGGGTTGCAAAAACAAAAGATAAAGGAAACAAAGTTGTAGTTGTCGTATCCGCAATGAGCGGAGAGACCAATAAGCTTTTGGAATATGCGCACCATTTTAGCAAAACTCCCCAAAGAAGAGAGCTTGATATGCTATTAAGCTCTGGAGAGAGAGTAACGGCCGCTTTGCTTTCGATAGCTTTAAACGAAATGGGCTATAAAGCCGTATCGATGACAGGAAGACAGGCTGGAATCTATACTGATGATGCGCATACGGTAGCAAGGATAGACAAAATAGATACAAGCTCAATAAAAAAGGCTTTAGATGAAGATAAAATCGTAGTTGTAGCCGGTTTTCAGGGAATTACAAAAAACGGAGAAGTCTCCACATTAGGGCGCGGAGGAAGCGATCTTACAGCGGTTGCGATAGCTGGAGCCCTGAAGGCCGATCTTTGCGAAATATACACAGACGTGGACGGAGTTTACACCACAGATCCAAGAATTGTGCCGGAAGCTAAGAAAATAGACGTAATCTCTTATGAAGAGATGCTTGAGTTTGCAAGTTTGGGAGCTAAGGTTTTGCAAAGCCGTTCAGTTGAGCTTGCAAAAAAATTAAACGTAAAACTTGTTACAAGAAGCAGTTTTAATGAAAATCCTGGAACATTGATTACAAAGGAAGAGGATATTATGGAAAAACCACTAGTAAGCGGAATAGCTCTTGATAAAAATCAAGCAAGAATCACATTAAGAGGAGTTAAAGACAAACCGGGAATAGCGGCCTCGATTTTTAAAAAATTAGCCGACGAAAATATAAATGTGGATATGATAATTCAAAATGTAGGACATGATGGAACGACAAACTTAGGATTTACGGTGCCTGAAAACGAGCTTGAGAGAGCAAAACAGATTATGGAGAAGATGCATCCAGCAGATCATTTAGAATATGACAAAAATATAGCAAAAGTTTCAGTAATCGGCGTGGGAATGAAATCCCACAGCGGAGTTGCAAGCAAAGCTTTTGAAACGATGGCAAAAGAGAATATCAATATAGAGATGATAAGCACAAGCGAGATAAAAATCTCCATGATAATAGACGAAAGCAAAAGCGAACAGGCAGTAAGAGCTTTGCACAAAGCGTATGAATTAGATAAGTAAAAAATGAAAGATTTCGCAAACTGGACTCTTGAGACCATAAGAAAAGATCCCTCCCATATGAGCTGGATGGAGGAGAAGAGATTTGACTGGCTCCCTCTTGCGGCAAGAGCCATAAACGATCTCTTAAACGATCACACATTTTTATTAATTACCGACAGAGAAAGGGAATGGTTTGCAAGATATATTCTCTCTCATATAAACAATCTAAAAAACAATCGTCCCTTTTTGCCGATTTTATCGCTTGGGACGATATTTCCGTTTGTGGACAAGATAAAGACAAGAGAGGAGATGGAGAGTTTGGAGGATATGCTCTCTTTATCTTTTCCAAACGGATATACCTTCTTTTATATAGGAAAGAGCAACAATATGAGAGCTCAGCTTGCAAAAAGAAAAGATAACAGTTTTATGTGGCTGCTTGACGAAGATACGCCAAACACTTTCTATCTTCCCGAAGATGAGCTTTTAGATATCAAATTAATTCAATTAATAAGACTTTTCGATAAGAGCATAGACGCTATTTTGTTTGCGGAAGTAGAGCTTGGAAACCTCTAAGATTATTATATGCAAAGATTTGGAATATGCAAAAGAGAAGATTTTGCAGATTCTTGAAGAGAGAAATTACAGACTCTTTTTTGAAGAGGAGTTTAAAGTAGATAACGTAAAAGAGGTGATAAGAGAGGCATACATAGCAGAAGATGAGACAAAATATATAATTCTAATAGCCAAAAACTACAATATTTATTCTCAAAACGCTCTTTTAAAGATTTTGGAAGAGCCTCCCAAAAACATAATCTTTATCTTAGTAGCCCCTTCAAAAACAATCTTTTTGCCGACAATCAGATCGAGAATGACAATCCAAAAATGGGATATAAAAAAAGAGAGAAAAAGTTTGGATATCGATTTAAACAGACTCTCTTTAAAAGATATATTTCTATTTCTAAAAGAGAACAGGTTTTTAAAAAAGGAGGAGAGCAAAGAGATTATAGAGGCTATGTTAAGCGAAGCTCTTTTAAAATATGATATAACCTTAAATGAAAAAGAGATGGAGAGATTTCAAAAAGCTTTGGAGCTTACAAACTTAAATACCCGCTCTTTAAATGTTTTTGCAAATCTGTTTTTAACTCTTCTTTTAAGAGAGAAAAAATGAAAATAAAGCTTATAAATTCAGATATCGACATAAAAAAGCTTTTTAAAAAGATAGAGTGTTCGAAAGCAGGAATCTCTATAATGAAAGATAAGACAAAAATCTATCTTTTCTATATAAAAAATCTAAAAACCCCGGCTGCCAATATCCTAAAACAGGATGCTTTATCAATAAACGCCGAACTTGCCGTATCAAAAGATACGATAACCTGCAGGCCAAAATCTGTAGATGCCGTTTTGATAGCCAATCTAAAACAGCTTAAACTTCTGGCAAAAAAGGAGAAATCCCAGCCCTTTGGACTAAAAAATCTCTCAAAAGAGATAGAGAAGTTTTTAAAAGAAAAAGAGCATGAGATAAAAATAATGGGCGTCTTAAACGCCAATGAAGACAGTTTCTATGAAGGAAGCAGATTTTCAAAAGAGAACGCAAAAGAGAAAATTTTATCAATGATAGAGGAAGGGGCGGATATTATAGATATAGGAGGAGTCTCAAGCCGTCCCGGAAGCGAATATCCCGGAGAAAAGGAGGAGTTTAAGAGAGTTAAGCCAATTATCGATATAGTCTATGAAAACTCTCTTTATCAAAAAGCCCTATTTAGCCTTGATAGCTACTCTCCAAAATCCCTTGTTTATGCGCTTGATAGAGGATTTAAAATAGTAAACGACATAACTGCCCTATCAAACGACAAAGTTGCCAAAATAGCCGCTTCCTACAAGGCAAAAACAATTTTAATGCATATGAAGGGAACTCCAAAAGATATGCAAAAAAATCCATTTTATGAAGATGTGATAATAGAAGTGGAAGAGTTTTTCCAAAAGAGAATAGAGAAGGCTTTGAGTTTTGGAATAGATGATATAGTTTTGGATGTCGGAATAGGTTTTGGAAAGAGGCTTGAAGATAATATTATGCTTTTAAAGCATCTAAAGCATTTTAAGAAATTTGGTTTTGAGCTTTTAATTGGAGCAAGCCGAAAGTCGATGATAGATAAAATCTATCCCTCAAAAGTAGAAGAGAGGCTTCCGGCAACTCTTATCTTACACCAAATAGCGATTCAAAACGGAGCTTCCATTATCAGGGTTCACGATGTAAAAGAGCATAAACAGGCAATAGAGGTTTATAAAGCTATAAAAGAAACTTTAATATAAAATCAAGGAGATAAAGTGAGAAAAATTTGGTTTGCCATTTTGATAGGATTTTGCATCTTAACGGCGGGAGATATCCCAAAAGAGGTTACAAATAAAAAGATTATCAATTTCATAAAGAAAAATCATATAGATGTAATCGATTTTGAGGGCGTAAAAAAGGCGGTTTTAAACAATATAGAGGGAAAAGACAAAACAGTCATTATAGACTCAAGAGGCAAAAACAATTATGAAAACGGACATATTCCAACGGCTGTTAATTACAACTACTCAAATATAAAGAATTTAAAAATAGATAAAAACCAAAAGATAATAGTATATTGCAGAGGATATTCTTGTGGTTTAGCCGCTATGTTTGCAAGAGACTTAATAAAAGAGGGATATAAAAATGTAAAAACATATCTTGGAGGAATGCCCGAATGGAAAAAGAAATTTTTCAAAGAGAGCATCAATAAAGATATAGTAAGCGGAGTAAATGACGCAAACGCTTTTTTTGTCGATGTAAGAGGCAAAAATGAGTATCTAAGAGCGACAATCCCCTATTCTGTGTGGATAGCTTTTAAGGATTTGGATAAAAAGAAGGGAATGCTTCCAAATGATAAAAATTATAAAATTATAGTTTTCGGAAGGGACTCGAAAGATAAAAACGCTTTTAAAGCGGCTTGGAAAATATATGAGTTTGGATATAAAAACGTAATATATTATAAAGAAGGCATGAAAGGGTATGAAAAAGAGCATCTGCCAATAACGATGTCTGTGATGATGTAAGGAAAGAAGATGATAAAAAGCGAAAAAGAGTATAAAGAAAAAGTAGAGCTTCTAAAAAAATATGCCTACGCATATTATGTGGAGGATAATCCCCTTGTAACTGATGAGGAGTATGACAGACTATACAAAGAAGTAGAAGAGTTTGAAAAAGCCCATCCCGATTTAATTGATCCAAACTCCCCCACTCAAAGAATAGGCTTTGGAGTAGCAAAAGAGTTTAAGAAAGCAAAACATCTCTCAAAAATGTGGAGTATGGAGGATGTCTTTAATGAAAACGAGCTTAAAGAGTGGATAGAGAGAGTTTATAAGAATGTCGGAAAATGCGAATTTTATTGCGAACCCAAATTTGACGGGGCAAGCTTGAATCTTATTTATGAAGATGGTTTTTTAAAACAGGCAATAACAAGAGGAGACGGAGAGATAGGAGAGGATGTAACTTTAAACGCCAAAACCATCCAGACAATTCCCTTATCGATTGATTATAAAGAGCTAATAGAGATAAGAGGCGAAGTAATTATAAGAAAAAATGATTTTGAGAAATTAAATGAAGAGAGAATAAAAGAAAATCTTCCAACTTTTGCAAATCCAAGAAATGCCGCTGCGGGAAGTTTAAGGCAGCTTGACCCCTCAATTACGGCAAAAAGAAAGCTTGTATTTCAGCCTTGGGGGGTTGGAGTTAACAGTTTGAATCTAAACAAGCTTGATAAAATAATGGAATTTATCTACTCTTTGGGATTTTTATCCCCTCCCCTTAGAAAGGTGTGCAAAGATATAGAGCCGATAGAAGAGATGTATAAAATATTGGTTAAAAAAAGAGATGAAATCCCTTTTATGATGGATGGAATGGTTGTCAAAGTAAATGATATAAAACTTCAAGATATTTTAGGATATACAGTTAAATATCCAAGATGGATGGTAGCTTACAAATTCCCGGCAATCGAGAAAAGCACCGTTATCAAAGATATAATACTGCAAGTTGGAAGAACGGGAGTCATAACCCCGGTAGCAGTGGTAGAGCCGGTAGAGATAGAGGGAGTTACGGTAGAGAGAGCCACGCTTCATAATTTCGATGAAATAGAGAGAATGGATGTAAGAATCGGAGATAGAGTAATTATCATAAGAAGCGGTGATGTTATTCCCAAAATTACAAAAGTTTTAAAAGAGTTTAGACCAAAAGATGCAAAAAAAATAAAGCGCCCCACACACTGTCCGGTTTGCAAAAGCGAGCTTTTGGATGAGGGGGCATTGATAAAGTGCCAAAATTTAGAGTGTCCGGCAAGAGTTGTAAATTCCATTATATATTTTGCAAGCAAGCAGTGTTTAAATATAGAGGGACTTGGCAATAAAATAGTAGAGCTTCTTTACGAAAAAGGGCTTGTAAAAAGCGTGATAGACCTTTATTATTTAAAAGAGGAAGATTTATTAAAACTTGAAGGATTTAAAGAAAAAAAGGCAAAAAATTTAATAGAAGCGATAGAGAAATCAAAACATACAGAGTGCTGGAGATTTGTAAACGCTCTTGGAATAGAGCATATAGGAGAAGTGGCAAGCAAAAAGATATGCTCTCATTACGGGCTTAAATTCCTGGATCTCTCAAAAGAGGATCTTTTAAGAATAGAAGGGTTTGGAGAGGAGATGGCAAACTCCTTTTTAGAGTTTATGAGAGTAAACAGAGAGAAAGTTTTAAAACTTCTTGAAATAATAAAGCCAAAAGAGCCTAAAAAAGAGGAGATAAAAACTTCTCCTTTTACCCAAAAAACAGTAGTAATCACCGGAACTTTAAGCATTCCTCGAAGCAGTTTAAAAGAGATTTTGGAAAGTATGGGAGCTAAAGTTACAAATACCGTCTCTAAAAAAACAGATTTTGTCATTTTCGGAAAAGATCCCGGCAAAAAGTATGAGAAAGCAAAAGAGCTTGGAGTAAAACTGATAGATGAAGAAGAGCTTAAAAAGATGATACCTATTATCTTTTAAGTTCCCCCGCTAACCGAAAACATCTTTTAGAATCTCTAAAAGAGTTAAGATCTGGCAAAGGCATTGAGAGAGAATTAATAGAATGAAACTTATATTTAACTTGGTCTATAAAGGATTACTGATAAACACAGATTAGTTTATGAAATTGCAGATGACAAACTCTATATAATTTCATGCAGATATCACTATTAAAAAAATTTAATGTAAATCTTTTAAATCTTTAGTAGGCTCTCTATCACTATTAATTAAATTATCAAATTTATAAAAAATTAGAATTTGTCAAAATAGAACATTTTTATAATAGTATTGACAAATAAACTATTTTCCCTTGTAATCGTTTAGTTAACTTTACTATTTAAGGCAGAAAATGGAAAGTCTATTAAACGATTTATTGGAAATATCGATTAATAAAATAAACTCATTAAAAATTAATTACAAAAGATTTTTATTCAATAAAATAATTGAAAGCAACTCAAAATTTATAGGAATTTACGGTTCAAGAGGAGTAAGCAAAACCACACTAATGTTACAATTAGCAAAAATGTTAAATTTTAAAGATGAAGAAATTTTATATATCTCTTGCGACCATCCTATTTTGAGCAACATTTCACTTTTTAATTTGGTTTATGAATTTT
>JALVCR010000238.1 GCA_027009865.1 Campylobacterales bacterium | reverse complement strand
CTTCTCAAAATTTAAAATATGATGCTCCAAGCCTATTAGTGAATCTATCGCATCGTTTCCTACCGAGAAGATTAAATGCTCTATAGCCCTTGTTATAAGGGAGTTTGTATTTAATATCTTTTGTTTAAAATTCCTTTCATAAT
Organism: Campylobacterales bacterium; assembly: GCA_027009865.1. Taxonomy (GTDB): domain Bacteria; phylum Campylobacterota; class Campylobacteria; order Campylobacterales; family JAADDG01; genus JAADDG01. The sequence continues at coordinate 1,950 of JALVCR010000238.1, read as the reverse complement.
AGGGAGTTGTTATTTCCATTTCGTATAATCTTGAATATAAAGATGCGTCCTGTTTTACGAAAATATCGACAGCTTTTGCGAAAGTTAGATCTTCTAATAAAATAATTTGAAGTTTTTGCTCTTTTATATACTCATGTAAATCAACTAAATTTAAAACGATATATATAATTTCTATTTCCGGTTCAAAGATTGTTACTCTTTTTAAAGATATAAAAGTTTCAAATATCAATTTAAAAAGTATTCCGTTTCCAAAACCAAAAAAGTATAAAAAAGGGTATTTTTGTTTCTCTTTTAGATTTTGAAGGCTTTTTATTGTCTCATCTATTGGTTTTGTAAGATACAGGGGCTCTTTGTTTCTCATATCTACCATGTTTATGTTTGCTGGGTCATCTCCTACGAAAACCTCAAAATCTCTATTTTCTTTAATATCTCTAAGTTTTTTTGCCAAAATTGGGTCAAATTTCTTCAAAGCTTTTAAGTTTTTTTGGAAAGTGGGATTCATATTCTCTCTTTTTTAGGATGTTTTTGAGAGATATCGGCAAAAATTTAAAATATTTTACTGTATCTTTTCGAAAACCAAAATTCTTCTGCCGTTTGCCCATCCCTTCTTAATTTTCCTAAATCCTTCCTTTTTATAAAGGGAAATCGCTTTTTTATTTGACCTGAAAACTTCAAGATAAACCTTTTTAAATCCCGTCTCTTTTGCCAAATTTATGGCAGTTTTTAAAATTATTTTTCCAAATCCTCTTAAATTAGGGTTTTTGTAAAGCCCCAAATATCCGTTTTTTATATTAAAAGAGCCTGCTATTTTGCCTTCTGTTTTAATTATGAAATAGCTATCTTTAGATTTTTTTAGAGATTTTAGAAATTTTTTATGCTCTTTATAGGAGATTTTTTTATTGTTATACATATATTTTCTTATTTTGTAATGATTTCTTATTTTTAAAATATCTCTGCTCTCTTTTTTGGATAAATCTTTAAAGTTTTTAATCTCCATCTCTTCTCCATCTAAAATTTATAACTCTTTTTTGAAGCTGTCTATATTCTTTGCAAGAAATTTTAATTTTTTGAAGTTTTTTTAGGGAGGGAAATCTTTTTTGTTTTAGAAATTTGAAAACTTCTGTTTGATTTTTAGCGCTTAAAATGGAGATAAAAGGAGTTTTGGAAGCCAAAGCTTCGATTGAGAGAGTGCTTGCGGAGATGATAATTAAATCGTGCATTTTAAACAGTTTTGGCATATTGTTTGAATCTACGATTAATTTTATATTTTTTACGGTTTTTAATTTTTTTATATTTTTGTTGGAGGATGTTGTAACGATGGTTATTTTCCAATTTTTGGGAAGATATTTTAAAATTTTAAAAGAGTAGTTTTTGGGATCGCTTCCTCCAAAAGCTATTAAAACTTTTTTGATTCTATTTTTAAAAAATCTTCTTTTTACAAAAAATCTCTTATCTATCAAAGGTTTTGGAATCCATACCTCTTGGTGATACCTCTTTTTGTTAGCAAAAATATTTGCGTTTATTACAATATCGGTTGCGTGAGGAGCGTAAGTATCGTCAAAAGAGGCTGTTTTAACTTTTAGAGCTTTAATCTTTTTTTCAAAATCAAAATCTATTTCATAATGATCAAAAATAACAAAATCTATTTGTTTTTCCAAAATAACTCTTTTTAACTCTTCAAAAGAGTTGTCTTTTAAAATTATTTTATGAAATCCCCCTTCTTCTATCAAATGATTTACATTATTTTCAAGCTCTCTTACTGCAAAAAAAATCTCTCCCTTTAATCTTTTTGCCAAAAAAAGATCTCTTCTTATATGTCCTTGCCCTATTTTATCGGAGCTGTCGCACCTAAATAGAATATTCATACTCTTTTTGTTTAACATTTTGATTTATTGCGCTGATATATGGAAACAGTTTTAAAGTTCTTATTAATGTTTTATAGTTAAAATC
>JALVCR010000237.1 GCA_027009865.1 Campylobacterales bacterium | reverse complement strand
ATATTCGCTTTTATAGTGGCTGCGGCGATTGTTGGAATCAGTCTTGTTAAAACAAGATGGAGAACCACTTGGGGGATAAATGCCGGAGGAAAGATTTAATTGAAAGAGAATTTCAAATTAAGCGCTTTTGGCCTTGCTAAAGGCGAAGAGCTTGTAAGCGACGATTTTTTCGGAGTTAAAAATTATGAAGATTTAACCATTGCCGTTATGTGCGATGGGGTTGGAAGCGCTTTGGGGGGAAGGGAAGCGGCTAAAAGAGTTGTGGATTATATGTTAAACGGATTTAAAAATCCTCCCAAAAGCTGGGATATAGAAAAGAGTGTTTTAACGTTTATAGAAAATATTAACAAAATACTCTATCAAGAAGGGCTTTCTCAATATGAAAGAGCGGAATTTTTGACAACTCTTAGCATGGTTATTATAGTCGGCAATAGGCTTTATGGGGCAAATGTCGGTGATAGCCCTATATATCTTTTAAGAGATCATACCTTTCAAAAACTTTCATTTGATCATACGATTGAAGAGGGGAGCAATATTTTAACCCAAGCTGTCGGGATGAGCGATACGATTCAGCCATATTTTTTTGAAAATTTCATTCGTCCCAAAGATAGAATTTTATTGTCAAGCGACGGGCTTTTTAGCGTTTTAAGCGAGGAGGAAGTTTCAAAAAAAGTGAAATTTGGAGCTTCTTTGCTTGTTAAATATGCAAGCGAAAAAGCAAAAGACAATCTTCCCGATGATGTCAGCGCAATAGTTATAGAAGTTAAAGAGATAGATCCAAAAATTAAGTTAAAAAAGCAAAATCTGCCCATTCCATCCTCTTTAAAAAAAGACCAGGCAATAGACGGCTATCTGCTTTTAAAGCCTCTTGCTAAAAACAATAGAACATGGCTTGCAGAAAAAAAGGGAATTAAATATGTAATGAAATTTCCATCTTTAGAGTGTATAGATGATGAGAGCGCTTTGGATCTTTTTGTAAAAGAGGCGTGGAACGCCAACAGATTGAAAGCGGGATTTTTTCCAAAAGCTGTAATTCCCAAAAACAGAACCGTAAGATATTATATTATGGAGTATATAGAGGGAAAAAGTTTAAAAGAGATTATAAAAAAAAGGACTCTTCATGTGGATGAAGCGATAAATTTAGCCAAATTTTTGTTGAAAGCTTCCTCTTTTCTTCTAAAGAGAAATCTTGTCCATGGAGATATAAAGCCTGAAAATATCATGGTTTTTGAGAGAAAAGGGAAAAAAGTTTTTAAACTTGTAGATTTTGGTTCAATAGTTGAAATTTTCTCTATTACAAATAGAGCCGGGACTCCCTCATATCTATCTCCGGAGAGATTTAAAGGGGGAAGTATCAGCGAATCGAGCGAGATTTTTGCCATAGGCGTAACTTTGTATGAAGCTTTGAGCAAAAAATTGCCATACGGAGAGATAGAGCCTTTTCAAAACCCTGTCTTTAAAAAGCCAAAAAGATTAAGAGAGCTAAACAAAGCGGTGCCTGAATGGTTTGAAGCGGTTATAATGAGAGCTATTGAGATAGATATTCAAAGAAGATATGCCCACTATAGCGAAATGGATTTTGAATTAAACAACCCTTCCAAAGTAAAGCCCTATTTTGATCCAAACGCTTCGATAATTGAAAAGGAGCCTGTGAAAGTTTATAAAACGGCTTTCATTATCTCTTTTATTATAAATTTGGTTCTCATCTTCCTGCTTATATCCTAAAATCATTATTGCCTAAAAAATAATCAATAAATTTGAATAGAAAATAATACAATAAAAGAAAAAAGTTACGGAGAAGAGATGAATGCCGTAGAGAGTTTTATAAAATATAAAGCCGATACGAATATGCAGTGCGGAAGCTATTTTATAGATTTGCCAAAATTAAAAGAGAATGAACAGTATAGGTTTCATTTTGACGCTACAAAATGTATAGGATGCCATTGCTGTGAAGTTGCCTGCAATGAGCAAAACAATAATCCTTTTGATATTAAGTGGAGAAGAGTGGGAGAAGTTGAGGGAGGAGTTTTCCCAAATGTCAGTTTGATATTTTTATCAATGAGCTGCAATCACTGTATAGATCCCTGGTGTCTT
>JALVCR010000236.1 GCA_027009865.1 Campylobacterales bacterium | reverse complement strand
TGAGGCTTTAACTCTTAGCGGAAAGAGCATAAAGGGTAAATTTGCCGGAAGTTTTAAAGATTTTCAAAAGTATCTAAAATCTCAGGGACTTACTCTATTAAGCTATAAAGAAAAGAGAGTAAAGCTTAAAAAGGGGCAGTTTAAGGATGATGATTTCGCTTCGATAGTGGAAGAGCTTTACTATTTGATAAATTCCGGCGTAAAAGTGGATGACGCTTTGAAGCTTCTTATAAAAAGCGTATCCAAAGAGAGCTCATATCTTTTTTTAAGAAGAGTTTTAGAAGAGTTAAAAAAGGGAAGTCAGCTCTCAAACGCGATAAACGAAGCGGCAAAGGAGATAGGATATAAAATAAGCCCTCTTTATATAAGTATCTTATCAAGCGGCGAAGAGATAGGAAATGTAGCCTACTCTTTGAAAACTTTAAAAGATTTTATAGATTTTAAGCTGACTACCGCAGCGGAGGTAAAGCAGGCTCTATCTTATCCTCTCTTTTTGGTTGGGATGAGCATTTTAATGGTATTTTTTGTTTTTATTTTTGTAGTTCCCAAATTTACCGAAATCTTTTCAGCCGACGAGCTTGATAAAATTCCCTATATCTCCCAGCTTGTTTTAAAAACCGGACTTTTTGTAAATGAGAATCTCTTTTTTATTTTAGGTGCGTTTTTTCTTTTGATTGTGGGAATTTTTATCTATATAAAAAGCGCTAACGTTAATTTTACGAAATTTTTGTATTCTCTTCCATATTTAAAAGATATGATTATAGAGCTTGAACTCTCAAGAGCTTTTAACTCTATGGGAATGATGATAAAGGGGGGAGTTGAGATAGACAAGGCTATAAAGCAGAGCATCTCTCTCTTTTCGATAGAGGATTTAAGATCTGTTTTTATAGAGGCTCTATCGGAGCTTAAAAAGGGGCGCCCTTTAAGCGAGGTTTTTGCGGCAAGCTCCATTATTCCGCCAAATGTTATCTCTATGATGAGCGTTGGAGAGAGCAGCGCTACGATGGGAGAGGTTTCTCTCTCTTTGGCCGATAGGTTTTTGCAAAACTTTAAACTGAAAACAAAAAAGCTTCTCTCTTTGCTTGAACCGGTGATTGTCGTTTTTATGGGAGTTTTTATAGCGATGGTTGTCGTTTCCATAATGCTTGCGGTAATCTCTATAAACGATATAGCGATGTGATGAGAAGAGCTTTTACTTTGATTGAGCTTTTGATTGTAATGGGGCTTATAGCTCTTTTGATGAGCGTTGTTATGCCTGCTGGAAAGAGATTTTTGGATAATATTAATAAGAGAGTGGAGAAATCCAAAGAGAGAAGAGAGTTTGACAAAAAGTTGTTTGAAGCTTTTTTAACGGATAGTGCAAATTTGGATGAAAACATAAGCAGTTACGGGATTAGGTTTTGAAAAGAGCCTTTGTTACGATTGAGGCTATAATAGCTTTTGTGGTTTTAACTTTTGCCGTATTAACCACAGTCTCTTCTGTTAGAACTTTAAATCTTTATCAGCAAAGAGAATCTTTATACGAAGATTTGTATATGAGCGTTTTAAGCCTCAAAGATATGATAAAAAATGAAAATCTGGAAAAGAAGAGATTTTTTAAAGGCAAAATTAACGGTTTTGATTATAACGCTACTGTTAAGATAGAGGATGTAAAACATAATATGTTGATGGATGAGTTTTTCGGATACTCTCCCGGAACTTACCAGGTAACTTTGTATAGAGTCTTTTTAGAGATGAGAAAGAAGAATTTCTTAAAAGATTTTTCATTTTTATTAACGCAGGAGAAACTGCTTAAGGAGTATCAATATAAACCGTAAAGCTTTTACGATTATAGAGGTTTTAGTAGCCGTAGTTATAGTATCGATGTTAATAGCAATGGGGCTTTACGCTTTTAAATATGGGGTTGGCGAATTAAAAAGAGAAAAAACTTTAATTCCAAAGAGAGCTATGAGTTATGATTTTTTAAGAGGCGTTTTGGGAAGCATCTATTTTTATGTGGTTGAAAAGCATGACGAGCTTGGGCTAAAAGATAGACCTAAAATGTATTATCTTTTTGACGGGAGAGAGAGGGAAGTTTATTTTGTAACCTCCTCTCCG
>JALVCR010000235.1 GCA_027009865.1 Campylobacterales bacterium | reverse complement strand
ATAGCCTTTTGCAGAGAGGTTTTCATTTGCAAAAGGTCTCTATTTTTTTTATCGGCTATCAATTTAATATAGCTAAAAAATCTCTCCCTTAAATTCTCTATCTCCTTTTCAAAGAGAGAAATTTTAGAATCGATACTGTTTTGCTCGTAGAGATTATAAAGATGATTTAAAATCTGCTCCTTTTTATGCAAAATAGTTTTCATCTGAAGCTCAAAACCTTCAAAAAGGGAATCAAGATAAATTCTCATTTCGTTAATATCGGGAAGTATCATCTCCATAGCCGCCGAGGGGGTAGGAGCTCTAAGGTCTGCTGTAAAATCGCTTATCAAAAAATCTATCTCATGCCCAACTGCCGAAACTATTGGAGTTTTGGCTTCAAAAATAGCATCTGCTACAACCTCTTCGTTAAACGGCCAAAGATCTTCTACGCTTCCGCCCCCTCTTCCCACTATTATCACATCCGCTCCCAATTTATCAGCTATCTTAATATTTTTAGCAATATCCTCGGCCGCATACTCTCCCTGAACTAGAGTATCTATTAAAACTATTTTCACTAAAGGCCACCTTTTTTTGGCAACCCTTATCATATCTTCAATAGCCGCTCCGGTTCTTGAAGTAACTATGGCTATCTTATCTATAAATTTAGGAATCTCTTTCTTTTTTGTTTTATCAAAATACCCCTTTTTTTCAAGTTTTCTCTTAAGCTGTTCAAAAGCTAAAGCCAAAGCCCCCTCGCCTGCCGGCTCTATTTCAAAACAGTTTATCTGATAACTTCCCCTTGGAGAGTAAACGCTTATTGCGCCCCTTATAAAAACGGCCATACCCTCTTCGAGTCTGAATTTAAGCTTTCTGTTGTTTCCTCTAAACATAACGCAAGATATTGAAGAGCTGTCATCTTTTAGGGTAAAATAGATATGCCCCGAAGTGTGATATGTAATTCTTGAAAGCTCCCCTTTTACATACACATCCAAAAAGGTGCTCTCAAGAAGAGTTTTTATCTGATTATTAAGAGCCGTTACGCTTATTGGCGCCATATTTGCGTTCATTTTCTCTCCTATAATAAAAGAAGTCTGTTTATCAAAATGGAAATATCTGTAATAGATGGAGTTTTGCCAAACAAAGATGATATCTCTCCTCTAAACTCCTCTACATCAAAATCTTTTTCTTGAAAATATTTCTCAACACTCTCTCTTTCGCTCTCATTTTTTCTTTTAAATTTCAAAACCGCCTTGGTTATATCGATAATCAATCTCTCTATCAATGACAAGAGCTGCTTTTTTAAGATATTTTCGGAATGATTTTTTAAAGAGAGATTCTCTATCATTCTCATCAAAAGCACAATAGAAAGCTCATCCACTATTATATAATATATTTTTCCTATCTCCACAAAATCGACTATTTCGCTTTTGTAAACTATCAAAACTCCCGTTACCAGTTTTAAATAATCAAGTTTTGTAAAAAAATCGTTTATCTTCTCATTATCTTCTAATATAGTAACTTTGGGGAGATTTAAAATAGATAAAAAATACTCTATCGATTTTTGATGCTCCAAAATATAGGAGTAGCAGATATCCCTCTCATAAAGCCCCTTTAGCATCCATCTAAGATTATATAAAATAGCCTCCTCAATTTGGAGCAAAAGAGGATACATCTTTAAAACCCCTATCTCCTTTTCGTGTCTATAAAGCTCATATCTTATATCGTTGGCTCTAAAAAGGTCGTTGCTTATTAAATAAGCTTTAATTTTTAACAAAAACTTCTCTTCTTTAATTTCATCGTAATCGCTTATAAAAGAGGAGCCAAAAAAATTGATAATCTCGTTGGCTATCATCATAGCCGTAATCTCTTTTTTTAGATAGTGGCTCTTTATCTCATCTTCATAAGCGCTTACAAAAGATTTTGGAAAATATTTAAACAAAAATTTCTCCAAAGCCTCCTCTGTTTCCAACATCGAAGAGGAAGTTAAAATGTTTTTTAAAAAAATTTTGGAATATAAAAGAAGAGTGGATAAAACAGGCCTTAAAATAGCCCCATCTTCTCCCAAAACCTCCTCAAAATCGTTATCTTGGGGAATTTTAAAATCTACTCTTTTAAAAAAGGGAAGATTTGCTTCTAAAATATGGATCGTTTTTAAAAAATCTTCCAAAGAGTTTTTGGATCTAATCTCATCCAAAGAGATTGAGAGAGGCTGAAAATAGTTTGTCCACAAAACACTGTTTACCACCTGCTCGGTTAAAAGAGCAAGCTGTTCGTTTCTCTGTTTTAAACTCAAAACCTCTTTATCCACAAGAGTATTTAAAAGAATTTTTAAATTTACCTCATGATCGCTTATATTCACTCCCGCGCAGTTATCTATACTGTCTAAATTAATTCTGCCGCTGTTTTTGGAATACTCTATTCTTGCTTTTTGAGTAAATCCAAGATTCCCGCCCTCGCAAACGCAAAAGGCTTTTATTTCGTTTGCGTTTAATCTGACAAATTCGTTTGCTTTATCCCCTATTGCGATATTCTCTTCGTCAAAAGCTTTAAAATATGTTCCAACTCCCCCGTTGTATATCATATCGACTTTTGCCGCTAAAACTCTTTTTGCAAGCTCTTCTCCGTCTAACTTATCCTCTTTTATCTCAAAAACTTTTTTTATTTGGGGAGATATTAAAATCTCTTTATCATCCCTTTTAAATACTCCCCCGCCTTTTGAAATCTTGCTTTTATCGTATCTATTCCATCCTCCGCCTATTTTAAAAAGTCTTAATCTCTCTTCATAAGATATTAAAGGATCTGGATTTGGATCAATGAAAACTTCACTATGGCTTACGGCGGCTATCAGCTTAAAACTTTTGCTCATTATCATACCATTTCCAAACACATCTCCCCTCATAGAGCCTATACCCACAACGCTAATCTCATCCTCATAAAGATCCAAACCCCTCTCCAAAAAAAATCTCTCGGCAGATTTTAAGGCTCCTTTTGCCGTAATGCCAAGCTTCTTATGATGATAACCGTAACTTCCTCCGCTTGCAAAAGCATCTTTTAGCCAATAGCCTCTTTTTTGAGAGATTAAATTTGCCTCATCGCTCATATTGGATGTCCCTCTATCGGCCGCTACTACAAAATATGCATCATCCCCGTCATAAGAGACAACTCTTTTATCTCTTACTGCTTCTTTATCTTTTTTGTTATCCACCAAATCTAAAAGAGAATTTATAAAAATGTCATAATATCTTATAAAATCCTCTCTGCTTATCTTTTCTCTATCTTTAAAAATTACAAATCCCCCTTTAGCTCCTCTTGGAACTATAATTGAGTTTTTGCCCTCTTGCGTTATCATCAAAGATTTTATCTCCACTCTGAAATCTTCGAACCTATCACTCCATCTAATCCCGCCTCTGCTTATTTTTCCCATCCTAAGATGAACGCCTTGAAGCTCTTGATGATAGACAAAAGCCTCTATGGAGGGCTGAATCCCTTTTAAATGGCGCTTAAAACCATCCACATTAAATTTTAAAGATATGCTCTCTTTATCCAAAAAGTAGTTTGTTCTAACAACATTTTTCAAAACTTCCAAAAAAAGTTTTAATACTCTATCTTCATTTACGTGGATTACATTTTTAAAAGCCTCTTTTATCTTCTCCTCTATTTCTAAAAAGCTTCTATTCTCTTTAGAGGGGTCAAATTTTTCTAAGAAATAATTTAAAAAAAGTCTGGTTATATGGGAGTATTTAACAATAGTTTCAATCATTTTATTTTTGTTAAAAGCTTCTACAAGCTGATCTATATAGCTTAAAAAAGCTCTTATAAGAAGTATCTCTCTGATAGAAAAATTCTCTTTATAGGTTAGAGAAAACAGTTTGCATTTTTCTAAAATTCTCTTCTCAAGGGCATGTTCAATAAGAAGAGAGATATTTTTTTTATGCAAAAGAAGAGTCTTTTCATCAGCTTTTATATGAATTTTCTCTATATAATATGTGATTTTATCGCTTTTTATAAAATATGAAACTTCATCTATAACCAAAAAGCCCATATTATGCAAAATCGGCATTATTTCGGATAGGATTATCTCCTTTTTTGAATATATTTTGATAACTATCCTATCTTTTTTAAATATATCAACTACAAAATCTCTTTTTTTTAACTCTTCCTTTACAAAAGAAGAAACTATAAGATCCTCTTTACTTAAAAGCTGCGTGCAAGCGGAAGTAAACTGTAAATTTTCCATAAAAATCCCCTCAAAGATTTTTATCTTCATTATACAATTTTAAAACCAAGTTTTTCATTTTGCTGTAATAAAACAAAAAAGACTAACAATGAGAGCTTTGCCGATGGGGGATTTAAATTTTTGAAAAGATTAGAAAAAGTTTTGAGTGGGAGAAGATATGAAGAGGAGGGAAGAGGATTATTCCACTTCCGCGTCTATGACGTCATCCTCTCCTCCTTTTTTGCTTTGGCCTTGTTGAGCTCCCGCTCCTTGGGCTCCTTGAGCGCCTTGGCCTTGTTTATACATAGCTTCTGCCAATTTGTGGCTTACTGTTGTTAGCTCTTGAACTTTAGAGTCTATTTGCTCTTTTGTTACATCCTCTTTATTTAGAAGCTCTTTTAGCTCATTTAAGACTTTCTCTACTTTTGCTTTTTCATCGGCGCTTATTTTATCGCCAACCTCTTTTAGAGATTTTTCGGTTTGATGCGCCAAAGCGTCCGCTTGATTTTTAGCCTCTACAAGCTCTTTTCTCTTTCTATCCTCTTCTTTATGCATTTCTGCATCTTTTATCATTTTTTGAATCTCTTCTTCAGATAGACCAGAGCTTCCGGTAATTTTGATCTCTTGAGCTTTTCCTGTCGCTTTGTCTTTTGCGCTCACTGTTAAGATACCGTTTGCATCTATATCAAATGTTACCTCTATTTGAGGCACTCCTCTTGGAGCAGGCGGAATTCCCTCAAGATTGAATTGTCCTAAAGATTTGTTATCTTTGGCAAACTCCCTCTCTCCTTGCAATACATGAATTGTAACTGCCGTTTGATTATCTTCGGCAGTTGAAAAGATTTGAGTTTTCTTAACAGGAATTGTTGTTCCTTTCTCAATTAGTTTTGTCATTACTCCGCCAAGAGTCTCGATTCCTAAGCTTAGAGGAGTAACGTCAAGAAGCAATACATCTTTTACCTCTCCTTTTAATACCGCTCCTTGAATTGCCGCTCCGATAGCTACAACCTCATCTGGATTAACAGATTTGTTTAGCTCTTTTCCAAAATAGTCTTTAACTTTCTTTTGAACTAAAGGAATTCTTGTAGATCCTCCCACCATTACAACTTCTTTTACGTCGTTTTTGGATAGGCCGGAATCTTTCATTACCTCTTCGATTTTTGTTATTGTCTCATCTACCAAATCTTCAATCAAAGATTCAAATTTTGCTCTTGTTATCTTTTTAACCAAGTGTTTAGGCCCTGTTTGATCGGCTGTAATAAACGGTAGATTTATTTCGGTTTCAGTTGCTGTAGATAGCTCTTTTTTAGCGTTTTCAGCCGCCTCTTTTAATCTTTGAAGAGCCATAATATCTTGTTTTAGGTCAATTCCGGTCTCTTTTTTGAACTCTTCGGTAACCCAGTCTATGATTCTGTTATCAAAATCATCTCCTCCCAAGAATGCGTTACCGCCTGTTGCCAAAACCTCTACTACATTATCTCCGGTTTCAAGAACCGTAACGTCAAAAGTTCCTCCACCCAAGTCGTAAACTACAATATTCTCGCTTGTCTTTTTATCAAGTCCGTAAGCAAGAGCTGCGGAAGTTGGTTCGTTTATGATTCTAAGCACATTCAATCCCGCAATTGTTCCGGCCTCTTTGGTTGCTTTTCTTTGAGAATCGTTAAAATATGCCGGAACAGTAATAACGGCGTCTGTTATCTCTTCTCCCAAAAATGCTTCCGCATCCTCTTTTAGCTTCATTAAGATTTTGGCGCTTATCTCTTGAGGAGTATATACTTTGCCGTCTATATCTACAGCGCAAGCGCCGTTTCTATCTACGATATTGTAAGGGAGTCTTTTTTTAGCCTCTTGGGCTTTTTCTTCGTTGCACATAAGACCCATAATTCTTTTTACTGAATAGATGGTTCTTTTTGGGTTTGTTACCATCTGTCTTTTTGCCGGATCTCCGACTAAAATCTCTCCCTTATCGGTAAACGCAACTACCGATGGAGTGGTGTTTTTACCCTCTTTGTTTGCTATTACTTTAGCTTCTCCTCTTTCGTAAATAGCCATACAAGAGTTTGTTGTTCCTAAATCTATTCCCAATACTTTTCCCATTTTTCATCCTTTCCTTTTGGTTTTTTGTTTAATTTTAATTTATTTTGCAATGCTGACCATTGTAGGTCTTAAAACTCTATTTTTTATCATGTAGCCTTTTTGCAGGACTTGAACGATTTGCCCCTTTTCATGCTTATCGCTATCAACCTGCATAACGGCTTCATGAAAATGGGGATTAAATCCCTCGTCTATATCTATTACCTTTATTCCGTGTTTTTCAAAAGCTTTTTTAAACTGTTCTATCGTTAAATTGATACCCTCCTTCATTTTGTTAACTACTTCTTCATCGGCTTTTATCTCGTCAAGAGAGCTTATTGCAAGCTCTAACGAATCGATAGCCGGAAGAAGATCTCTTGCAAACTCTTCCGAAGCGTAGGCTATGGCTTCAGCTTTTTCTCTTTCTGCTCTTTTTCTAAAGTTTTCAAATTCGGCATTTACTCTTAGATATTTATCTTCAAGCTCAGCAATTTTTGCTTTTAGCTCTTCTATCTCTTTTTCATAATCTTTTTTTTCATCTGTATTAGTTTCTTGATTATTTTTTTCTTTTTCCTCTTCTTTTTGAGTTTTATGTTCATGTTTGTGTTTATGCTTATGTTTGCTCATTTTTTACTCCTTTGTGCTTATTTGCTCTAAGAAACTCTCAAAATTGTTTTGCAGATAGCCGACACACAGCATATTTGCTTTTTTATTCTCTATCTGCGCCTTTTGATTTATAGCCATCAACCCTTCTGGGACAATTTTTTCAAAATAGATTCTGTTTTCCATTTCATTAAAAATAAGAGGGTTTGTGTAATATTCATAAAGTTTTGGATTTTTAAATTTTCTGCTTGTATCAAACAAAAATCCTTCACCCTCTTTTATCGTATTTGTATCTATCAAAACGCTTTTTAATTTCCCGGCAAGCTCTCTAAGCCCAACTTCAAAGGCGATTTTATAGATATCGTGTATCTCATATTCAAGAAAGCTTTTTAAAAATATCTCTACTTTTTTATTATATTTTAAAGCTATCTCGCCGTTGTCAAATACTAATATAAGATATCTTTTATTTACGTTAATAATTTCCTTTAGGAAAGATTTCTCATAAAATTTAATCATACAGTATATGCCATGCTCTTTTATAGCTTTCCTGATTTTATCAATATCGTAAAATTTCATCCTTTTGTTAGGAGAGAGCACTTTTTGCCAATAATCTTTTAATGTTTTATTTGTCGGTATTCTGCCGCCGCTTAAATGAAGCTGAGTTATTGAGCCTTCTTCAGATAATTTTTTAAAATATACCCTTATTGTAGAAGCGGCCATATCTATGTCAAGTTTTACTTTAAGCTCATTAGAGCTTATAGGTTCTTGCCTTTTTAAATACTCTTTTATGATAGAATTTAATATAATGCTTCTTTTATCTATTTTCATTTTAGCACTCTTCTCCTTAAATTGCTGATGTAATTATACATCATTGAGTGTAGTAATGTCAAGGGTAAAGAGAAAAAAATTTTAAAAAAATAGAGTAAGAACTTTTTAGCTTTCAAGACTAAAATTATTAGAGGTTCAAAATGGAGAAACTTAATCTTTTTTCCAATCATATAAAAAATGTAGTGCATGGCTTTTTCGTATCGGTTGCCGTTACTGTTGCAGAACCATCTACTATTTTGCCTTTGATAGTTCACTACTTTTCCCAAAGCACCGTTTTGGTAGGAGTTTATACCTTTTTATTAAAGGGAGGCTCCATTTTAGTTCAGCTTGTAGCGGCATATTTTATTCAAAGCCATAAAATAATTTTGCCTCTTTTAAGAAGAGTCTTTTTAGCAAGATTTCTATCGTGGTTTTTTATAGGGGTTTTTATAATTTTATTTGGGAAAAGCCACCCCTCATTAACTTTGTTTTTGATAGCCTTAGGACTCTTTTTCTTCTCTTTTGCCGCCGGTTTTGGGGCGATATTTTATAACGAGATAAGCGCTAAAATGTTTACCAAAGATTATCTTGGATTTACGATGGGCTATAGGCAGTTTTTTGCTTCTCTTGGTTCTATAGTAAGCGGGGTTTTTGC